>CAZMPP010000104.1:0-8823 GCA_964568035.1 uncultured bacterium | reverse complement strand
CCTCGACTGGGCCGCGTTCTGGCGACTCGGCGGTTCGCTTGCCGTAACGGCATACGGGATCTTCGCCGCGCTGCTGGTCTTCTTCACGCATCGTGACAACATTCGGCGGTTGCTCGCGGGCACGGAAAATCCGATTCGACTCTCCAAAACGGCACCATAGCGAGGGCTTGCGCGCGCCTCGCCAGGGCTTGACTAACCCCGGCCCGTACTCCTAGCGTCGTGATTTCGTCAAACGATCTTCGCAACGGCGTGACCATCGTCGTCGACGGCCAACTCTGGACCGTCATCGAGTTCCTCCACGTAAAGCCCGGAAAGGGTTCGGCGTTCGTTCGCACGCGGATGAAGAACGTCAAGACGGGCACGACGCTGGAGCGCACCTTTCGCGCCGGAGAAAAGTTGGAGCGCGCGACGGTCGACAACCGCCAGATGCAGATGCTCTATAACGACGCCGACGGCTTCCATTTCATGGATCAGGAAAGCTTTGAGAACGTAACGCTGCAGCGCGACATCATCGGCGGGCCGGCCGACTTTCTCAAGGATGGAATGGTCGTCGACGTTCAGTTTCACGACGGAGCGGCGATCGGCGTCGATTTGCCGGCGCACGTCGAGCTCAAGGTCGTCGAGACCGATCCCGGTTTTCGCGGCGATACGGCGACGAACGTTACCAAGCCGGCCAAACTCGAAACCGGAGCGACGGTCCAGGTTCCGCTCTTCATCGAGTCGGGCAACGTCATTCGCATCGACACGCGCGATCGGCGCTACATCGGCCGCTCGAACTAACCCGGCTCCCGCTCCCGCGACGGCGTGCTCTTTTCGCTAGAGCTCTTCGCCGCGGCGTTCGTCGCCAGCATCCTCGGATCGATGGTGGGCCTGGGCGGCGGCTTCATCCTGGTTCCCATCCTGCGCCTGCTGATGGGATTTCCGCCGGCCTATGCCGCCGGCACGTCGCTCGTCTTAATCGTTGCCAATAGCGCCGGCGGCGCCTTCGCCTATCTCCTGCAGCGACGCGTCCACCTAAAGATCGGACTGCTCGTCGCCGCGGTCGGCTTGCCCGGAAGCGTGCTGGGTGCGATCGCGTCGCTTCACATCTCTGCGTTGCTCTTCGACTCGATTCTCGCAGCGCTGCTCGTCGCCGTTGCGATCGACATGGCCTGGAACGCGGAGCGGCGCATGGCGGGCCGAGTCGAGCATCACCGCGTTGCCTCGATCAAGGGCATGTCCTATCGGGGCGCGCTGGCCCTTGGCTTTATCGTCGGCATCTTTTCAAGTCTCTTCGGCTTGGGCGGCGGCATCGTGGTGGTGCCGGCCCTACTGTACTTCTCCGAGCTTCCGGTGCACGCAATCAGCGCGACGTCGCAGTTCGCCATCCTGCTCACCTCGCCGGTCGGACTGGCGGTGCATGCATTGCAGCGCGACGTAGCGGTCCAAGACGTCTTGCCGCTCGTCGCCGGCGGTCTGCTGGGCGGCCCAATCGGCGCGCGCCTTTCGTTGCGCTTGCGTTCGCCGCAACTGCTTATCGTCGTAGCGATTGCGCTGGTGACGGCAGCGATATCGCTAATTTGGCGTCAGCTGTAGCGAACGCGCTTCGCTAACCCGGGGAGGTCATGTCCTTAGGAACGACGATGCGGTCGTACTCCTCTTCGGTGACGTGTCCCAGTCCGAGCGCGGCTTTCTTGAGCGTCGAACGCTCGTGGTGCGCTTTCTTTGCAATCTCGGCCGCTTTGTCGTAACCGATGTGCGGCGAAAGCGCGGTAACGACCATCAGCGATTCGTCGAGATACTTTTTGATCTGCTCCTCGTTAGCTTGTAGCCCCTCGACGGCGTGGAGGCGGAACATCGTGCACGCGTCGCGCAGCAGCGTAGCAGAGTGCAGGAAATTGTAGATCATCACCGGGTTAAAGACATTGAGCTCGAAGTTCCCTTGCGAAGCGGCGAAACTCACGGCCAGATCGTTGCCGTACACCTGTACGCAGACCATCGTCATCGCTTCGGACTGCGTGGGATTTACTTTCCCCGGCATGATCGAGCTGCCGGGCTCGTTTTCGGGAAGTACGAGCTCGCCGATTCCGGCGCGCGGACCCGAGGCCAGCCAGCGTATGTCGTTGGCGATCTTCATTAACGCGGCGGCCAGCGTCTTGAGCGCGCCCGAAGCAAAGACGAAGTCGTCGTGCGAAGCCAGCGCCGTGAACTTGTTCGGATGCGAGCGAAACGGCAGCGCAGTAAGCTCGGCGATCTTGCTCGCGGTGCGCTCGCCGAACTCGGGATGCGCGTTGAGGCCGGTCCCGACCGCCGTGCCGCCGATGGCCAAGTCGTAGAGCGGATCGAGCGCCTGGCGGCAAGCGCGGATCGCACGATCGAGCTGCGTGACGTATCCGGAGAACTCTTGACCGAGGGTCAGCGGCGTTGCGTCTTGCAGGTGGGTCCGTCCGACTTTGACGAGGTGCGACCACTCTTTCGCTTTTGCCGCAAGCGCATCGCGCAGCGCTTCGACGGCGGGAAGCATGCCGACCAGAGCTTGCGCTCCGGCGACGTGCATGGCCGTCGGAAACGTATCGTTCGACGACTGCGACATATTGACGTGATCGTTGGGGTGGACCGGCTTCTTCGAACCCATCTCGCCGCCGGCCAACTCGATGGCCCGGTTAGAGATTACTTCGTTGACGTTCATGTTGGTCTGCGTGCCCGAGCCGGTCTGCCAAACGCGCAACGGAAAATGTTCGTCGAGCTTTCCTTGCACGATCTCGTCGGCGGCACGAACGATCAGACCCGCCCGCTCTTCGTCCAGCTTGCCGAGCTCGCGGTTGACCATCGCCGCCGATTTCTTCAGCGTCGCCATCGCGTAAATAACCTGGCGCGGCATCACGTCGCGCGGCCACGCTCCGTCTCCGATGTCGAAGTGAACCAGCGAGCGCGCCGCCTGCGCGCCGTAATATTTGTCCGCGGGTACCTCGATCTTTCCCATCGAGTCGCTCTCGATGCGAATCGCGCCGGGCCGTTGCTTCGTTTCCGTCGTCGTCATAGTCGAGTCATATTCTTCATCAGGCGCCGCCTTTCCGGGCGGCCCGCACCGTATCGAGCGTCGTTCCGGCCGCCCGCATCTCGAGAATCTCGTAGATCGTCAGCGGATAGCGGGGGTCGAAGCGACTTTTGTTGCATCGCGGACAACTTGCCGGCTTTCGCGGGAGCGTGCGGCGCAGCACCTCGAAGGCGCAGTGCTCGCAGCGCAGGATGTAGCGCTTGCTCGACTCACGCGACGGGCGAACATTTCCCAGTTCGTGGTAGATGGACTTGAGGCCGCACTCGCGCAGTTTGCGCTTGAAGCGCGCACCGTGGCCGGCATCGCGATAACGGGCGTAGCACCATGCATGGACCATCTCGTGGAGGAGCGTCTCCTCCAGCGCCTCGGGGTAGCTGCGAAAGTGTTTGGGAGAGAGTTCGATAACCAGCGGGAACGAATAGCTAATTCGCCCGGCGGAGTTCGAAAAGCGCTCGTTGTATCGGATCCGGCAGTCGGGAACTTCGCCGTCAAAGAACTGATAGTTCAAACGTGCGAAGAGCAACTGGAGATCGGCTTCGGAAGGCAGCACGCATGAATTTTTCGCGATGCGTCCAACCGACTCTTCGTGCCGTCTGAAGCGCCGGGTCTACCGCCGCGAATCTACCTCCCCATCGTCATCGTAATTTCGGCCGCCTTTCTCGCTCTCATGGCCTATCTCGTGGCGGTCGGCTTTGGCGTGAGTGGTTCGGTATTCGGTAAAGCAGTTACGGCGAGGTCGCCCGCGGTCCAGCGCCAGGGTTCGCAGCAAGCGGTCGAAGGCGGCCCGCCGGCGCCGGTGATGGCACAGCTGGAATCGCTGCGCGCTCGCATCGCCCGGCAGCCCAACGACGACGTCGCGTTGACCCAGCTTGGCGACATGTATCTGGCCGCGAATCGTTTTGCGCAAGCGATTCCCTTTTATCAGCGCGCGCTGCGCGCCAATCCACACAACGTTGCGGCGCAGACGGGTTTGGCCCAAGCCCGCGACGCCTTGCGGCAATGAACGTCTACATCTCCTGCGATATGGAGGGGACGGCCGGCGTCTGCTCCTGGAAGCAGTGCGATCCGAGCGACACCAACGAGTATCCGGTCTACCGCCGTCTGATGTCCCTCGAAGTGGCGGCGGCCATTGCCGGGGCGCGTGACGGGGGTGCCAAGCGAATCGTCGTCAATGACTCGCACTGGTCGATGCACAATCTACTCTTCGACGAGCTTCCCGGCGACGACGGCCTGCGCGTTATCTCCGGTGCGCCGAAACCGTGGAGCATGATGCAGGGCATCGATTCGTCTTGCCGCGCGGCCTTCTTTACCGGCTATCACGCGATGAGCGGCGACGCCGCAACGCTCTCGCACACCTTTAGCGAAGCGGTCTATCGCGTCAGCGTCAACGGCACGCCCTGCAGCGAGGCGCTCCTCAACGCGGCATTGGCCGGTTCCTACGGCGTTCCGGTCGTGCTGGTCACCGGCGACCGGCGCATCGTCGAGGAGACGACCCGCCTGCTGCCGTGGGCCGTCGGCATCGCGGTCAAGGATCCCATTGGCTTCTCGGCTGTGAACTCGCTCACGCCCCAGGCCGCGCGCGATGCGATCCGCGCCGGAGCGCACGAGGCAATGGGGCGCATCGATGCAGCACGTCCTTTTCTCTTTGAATCGCCGTTGGAGCTGGTCGTTGAGACCGCGGGCGTCGAACACGCCGACTTCATCGAGCTGATGCCGGGCTTCGAGCGCATCGGCGGCCGCGCCGTTCGCTTCGTCGCGCCCGAATATCCGGAGCTTCTGCGCGCCTTTCTTGCGGCCACTCGCATCGCCGCCGCCGCCGACGTTACCGCATGAGCGCGATATGTCATCCTGAGCTTGTCGAAGGATGAAGCTTTATCTTTCGGGGGACATGGAGGGTGTTGCCGGAGTCTGCTCGTGGAGGCAAGTAGACGCGCGCACGCCGCATCCGGAGTATGCGATCTACCGGCGCTACTACACCCAAGAGATCTGCGCGGCGATCGAAGGCGCCCGCGCTGGGGGCGCCGGCGAGGTTCTCGTCAACGACTCGCATGGCCCGATGCGCAACATGCTTCTCGAGGAACTTCCCCGAGACGTGCGCGTGATCTTCGGTAATCGCAAGCCGTTTTCAATGGTGCAAGACGCCGGGGGCTGTGGCGGAGCCTTCTTCGTCGGCTATCACGGAGGCGCCGGCGATGCCGATGCGGTGCTCTCCCACACGTACACGCCGTCGGTTATCTACGAAGTCCGGCTCAACGGCGTCGCTTGCAGCGAAGCCACGATCAACGCGGGACTTCTTGGCTATTACGGGGTGCCGCTGCTACTGGTCACCGGCGACCGCACGACCGTCGAAGGCGTGCGCGCTCAGATGCCGTGGGTTCGCGGCGTCATCGTAAAGGAGTCGATCGGCAATTTCGCAGCGAATTCGATGACGCCCGAGAGCGCGCGGCGCGCGATTCACGAAGGCGCGCGCGAAGCGATTGCCGCCGCGAGCACGGCGCAGCTCTACCGCTTCGAAGCGCCGGTCGCACTCGACGTCCAGCTCGTCACGGCGGCGCAGGCGCACCTGGCGGCGATGATTCCCGGTTTCGAACGCACGGGCTCACGCAGCGTTCGCTTCACCCACGACGATTTTCCAGTCATCTTCAAAGCCTTCGTCGCAACCTGGCGCCTAGGCTCGCAAGCGTAGACTCCCTTTTGTTACACCGCGGAGCTTACGATGCGTGAGCTGGGGTGGCCGAACCTAGGGCAATTGCAATTTCGACGACGTCGTCTTCGCTGAGCGAGAGCCGCCGCATGGCGGCTTCGTAAAGTTCGATCGTCTCTTCGCTCTTGCTGGATGCAGCGCGCTCTTCGCGCAGGCGCTTGACCTCGTCGGTAACGCGGTGCGCGAGTTCCGAGCTCGGTTCGACGCCGGCGCGGGCCAGGTGATCCCGCCGCCGGCGCAGCGTATCTTCGACCAGCGCCGCGCCGGTGTGTTTGCCGAAGACCCAACTGGTGGCGCCGCCGACCAGCTCCCCCGGAACGGCCTCGTACATGCGGTGGTCGATGAGCATCGCTTGCGTGTGAATGCCCGATTCGTGCGCGAAAACTTTCGCGCCGACGATCGGCTCGTGCTGCTGCAGGGGAATGCCGCTAACGCGCTCCATGAAACGCGCCAGTTCGCGGAGCTGGTTGTACTTGAAGCCCGGAAGCTCGATGCCGTAAAGCACGCGCAGGGCGACGACGAACTCGTGCAGCTTCACGTTTCCCGCGCGTTCCCCGTAGCCGTTCGCCGTCACCGAGACGACCTTGAAGCCACACGAAACGGCGGTGATGGCGTTGATGGTTCCCAAGCCGTAGTCGTTGTGCAGGTGGGCGACGATCGGCAAGCCCGGCGGCATTGCCTGCACGATGCGCGAGCAGTACCATCGCGTTGCTTCAGGCGTGAGCGTCCCAACCGTGTCGGGCCACGCCGGACGCGTGCCTCCGGCAGCTAATCCCGCTTTGAAATACTCGATAAAATAATCGACGTCGCCACGGCTTCCATCTTCGGCGCCGAACTCGATGGACTCAACTCCGCACTCACGCGCGTGAGCGATCGCGTCGCACTGCAAACGAATGTTCGCCTGGCGATAAAAATCGAGCGGCAGCTCGAGCAACTCCCGTTCGTCGCGGCCTTCGTAACGCAGCAACGTTTTGCCGATCTTATATTTGAGATGCAGATCGCTGCCGCTGGTAAAGATAAAGAACGTCACTTCGCGTGGTTCTATACCGGCATCGCGCAGCGTCTTGACGGTAACGTCGATGTCGTTGCGGTTGCTGCGGCACATCACCACGATCTCCGCACGGCCCAGCTCGCCGCGGCGTTTGGCCCCCATTACCAGTTGCAGCGTGCGGCGGTCGCTTTCCGACGCGGCCGGAAAGCCGACGCTCATAACGTGCACGCCGATCGCGCCGAGCATCCGGGCGATCTCCAACTTCTGGTCGGGAGTATAGCAGACGCCTGGCATCTGCTCGCCGTCACGCAGCGTTTCGTCGTAGATGCGGATTTCGGCGGGTTCGGGGAAAGCGACGTCGCGGGTAAACTCTTTGGGATCGCGGATAAGGCGTTCGATCGGCTCGCGGAGCATCTTTCGGGCGTTCTACGAGCGGCGCCCTATCTCTTGGTCCGGCGTCTCACCCTCCCGCTCGCCGAAGCGCAGCTCGGCGGTGTCGCGTGGGAAGAGCAGTTCGAGCGTCCAGTCAAAGGCGACGCGCAGCTTGCGATCGAGGCCCGGCAAGCGCAGCAAGTAGTACGTCCGCCACAGAAACCATGCGATAAAGCCTGTGATGACGCGGTTTCCGGGAAGCTGCGCGACGGCTTTACGGCCGCCCAGCGCCGCCATCATGCCGAGCGACTGATAAACAAACGGACGCGTCGGCTTTCCTCGCAACACCGCGACGATATTGTCGGCGAGAACGGGGCCTTCGCGAATGGCATGCTGCGCCGTCATCGGATAGACGCCGCCTTTGGGATGCGGAATCGAAGCGCAATCGCCCAGCGCCCAAACGCCTCCCGAGGTCGGAACGCGCATGTCGGGTCCGGTCTCGACTGCGCCACGCTTCGTCAAAGGCAGTGCGATCTTAGCAATGGCCGGCGACGGCTTGACACCGGCGCTCCAGATGATCGTCTCGGTCTCGATCCGCCGCCCGCTCTGGAGCGTCAGCCCTCGTTCGTCGGCGCCCGCGACGCCGTCACCGAGAATCACTTCGACACGGCGACGTTCTAGCACGCGACGCGAGTAGCGACCCATCTTCTCAGGCAGGCCGGCCAACAATGACGATCCGGCCTCGACCAGGATCATCTTTACTTCCTCGGCGCTCAGGCGCTTGTAAAAGCGCAGCACGCTGCGAAAAAGTCCCACGATCTCGCCGGCCGTTTCGACGCCGGTGAAACCGCCGCCGACGACGACAAGCGTGAGCAGGCGTTTGCGACGCGACTCGTCGTCGATCGTATCGGCAAGCTCGAGCAGCCACATCAGATGGTTACGCAACGCATCGGCATCTTCGAGCGCCTTAAGCGCCCAGGCGTGTTCGGCGATCCCCGGTAGACCGAACGTCGAAGGCGACGAACCCAGCGCTAAAACGACGTGGTCGTAGTGCAGCGTCGTGGTGATGCCCGTCAGCACGTGGTGGTAGCGAACCGTCGATCGTGCAATGTCGACCTCGTCGACGTCGGCCAAAACGAACCGCGTGCGGTCCAGCTGCTCCCGGATCGGCGTGACGACGTGACGCACCTCGAGCTCGCCCGACGTCACCTCCGGCAGCATGGGGGTGAAGAGCGTGTAGTTCTCGCGGCTGAGCAGCACGATCTCGGCTTCCTGCGGGCGCAATCGCCGCTCTAGGCGCCGCGCGACGGCGATCCCGGCGAATCCTCCACCCACGATCACGATGACCGGCACGCAACGCGGTTGAAGAAACGCACATGACATACCTTCCGCCGGAATCCGGCGGCTCGCCGGAACCCGTCCCACCGCCAAAACCGGTCACTCGGCGGAGCGGCGGCGTCGGCGCCATCCTAGCGGCTGCCGCAGCCTTCCTTTTCAAGTTCAAGTTTCTGCTGCTCTTCGGCGCGAAGCTTTTCGGCGTCAGCTGGACGTTTTTGCTCTCGCTGTGGATCTACGTCCTCATCTTTGGATGGAAGCTCGCCGTCGTAGTGATGTTGCTGCTACTCGCCCACGAGCTGGGCCACTACTTTGCCTTTCGAGCCTACGGCTTGCCCGTGCGTCTTCCGGCCTTCGTCCCGCTGCTAGGCGCGTTCACCGCCG
>CAZMPP010000103.1:0-8862 GCA_964568035.1 uncultured bacterium | reverse complement strand
CATACGCCGAGCCCGTGCTCTCTGCCAACACGGTGGGACGTCCGGACTTCCAGAGGACCGGAAACCCGATGCTTGCTCGAGCGGTTCTGTCGGGGCTAGAGGCGATGCCGGTCGTATTGTAGGTGGATCTGTTATCGCCGACAACGTTGCCGCGTGAGTCGACCCCGTAAGCGACGCCGGAGCCGAGTTGAGTGCGCGAGCACTGGTAATTGGAGGTGGCGCTTTCGAATTCGCAGCGCCAAAGTACGGCCACGGAGTCTTCATCTCCCCGTACAAGTTTCAACCCGGCATCGAATCCGGCGACGAAGTTTCCGCGCATGGCGGTCGCATTTCCGAGGCCGAGGATCGTGCCTCGCGAGTAATACTGCACGGCGGAAATGTCAGCCATGTAATGTGGGTCACGGAGAGCAAGGTCCAGATCTTCCTGCGGGAAAGAGTCGGCATAATCGCCCACGTAGGCAAAGCGTTCGGCGCTTTCAGCGGCGGCGATCGTAGTGTTGTCGGGGTCTTCTGGTTTACCAGCGGCGCTAAACGGTCGCTCCTGTGCAATTGCGTGCCATTGACCGTTCCACAGGAACGATGCGCGCCGGATGCCTGAATAAGCCCCGGAAAAACTGTGCGCGACGGTGACAAAGGGCGTGCCGTCACGTGCCAGCGTAACGTTTTCAAAATAGGGACATTCGGAGGTATAGGGGCGGCACGTCCAGCCTTTGGCGAGCCGCCCGAATTGTTGGTCTGCCTCAGGCGCCGGCGCGCGCAGTAACAATCGCGTCCCATTCGCCCGAACGATGAGTAGCCGCGTTCCGCCGTGGAACGTACCGCCCGTTCGTGCGAGCAAGATCGCCACGCTGCCATTGGCGCCGATGGCCGCGTATCGCGGTGACCTCGGCTCGAGAGCAGGCGGCGTGGCGGGCGCCCAGCCGGCTGGGACCGATATCGCGTGAACGGCATAGACCAGGGCGCCGATGACGATCATGGGCTATGCCGTTCGCGGACTAGCGCCAAATCTTTTTGATTGCCGATGCCGTGCAGGCGCTGCCGCTGCAGGCCACGCTGCCGACATCCTCGATGGTCCGCAAGACGGAGTAGTGCGTGATCTGCTGTTTATACGAGCCGGGTTTCACCATCGGACCGATCAGCAGCGTCGCGATGTGGTTGGTTCCGTCGGCATCGGGATCGGCTTCATCCCAGGTTAGGACTAGTAAACCGTTGTGCGATTGGTTGTACTGGAGGATTGGCGGTAGATTATTCTTGAGCCACGTGTCGCCCGTCTGAGTGCTGCAGTCATGCATGTCGTTGCAGAGATTGGGCACAATTATCGAGAGAGTCGGGGGCGATGACGGAAAGCCGTTATAAACCAAATTCGAGGTCGATGGAACGTTGCTGAAGTTTACCCACGGATTGTGTTTGCGGGCGTACTCGCCGCTCGTGCACCCAGTGTACCCATTGTACGGCATGGACTCGGAATAACCGTCGAACGTTTTGCCGGCGGCGATGAGCTCCTGGCCAACGTTGTAGGCGGTAAACGTATGCGGGCAAGAGTCGTCGTGAAGACCTTGTGTCGAACCCGAGAAGAAGGCCACGTAGTTTGGTTCGCTCGGGTGTCCCACTGCGTGGCTATTAGTCATAAGTGCGGCTTGCGGAACCAACGTTCCATTAATATAGGGGGCACTGGAGCTGCCGATGATGAGATCGTAGTCGCGGTTCTCCATGATAACGACCACGACGTTGGTAGCGTGAGGTGTTTTTTTGCCTGACCGTTGTGCCGCGTTCGTCAAGCCGGCGCTTGCGCTCGGCACGGCTGCGGCGCCGGCACACGCCGCAATAAGGAGCGCCGCCGCAGCGGCGCCGACCTTCCAAACCTTCAAGTATGCTCTCCTCTATAACTCGAGTGCTACGGCGACCGCATCGTCCTCGGTCCATTCGGCGCCGAGCGCCATGAGTTCGGCGGCGCGCTTTCCTAACGCTGCCTGCAGGGAAGCGGTCATTCGTTCGTACTCTTGCTGCTCGGTGAACTCCCGGCCGGCCTCAAGACCGGCCAAGCGCGCGTCGACGAATCCAAGCAGCATCGTCGCGCGATCGAGAGTTCCGTTAGCGGATTCCTCCAGCATCCCGATTGCCGCCATGTGCTGGAGGATGTACGCAGTAAGGACCGTGGCCTTAACGTCACGCGCCGCCGAAAGGGCGCGCATCGCTTGCCGGCGGGCGTCGTCGAAGCGATCGAGCGAAATCAAATAGGCGGCCATGTTACACAGGTCGTTGGCTGCCGAGCGCCGGTTTCGGGTTGCTTCGTGTCCGACGCGCGCCTCTTCGACGCGCGCGAGCGCCGCATCGACGTTCCCCGAAGCAAACTCAACCTCGGCAAGGTGCCCGGCGATGGATGCAGCGGCGCGATCAAAGCCGAGCGGAATGTAATGCGAAAGCGCCTCGGCATAAAATCGCCGGGCGCCGGCATTATCGCCGCTTCGCGAGCGGGACGTCCCAAGCTCCCCTAAGAGCAGTGCGCTAAGCCGGCGGTTACGCAACTGCTCGGCTGATTCGAGCGCGGTCTTCAGCAGCGCTTCTGCCGACTTGGTTTGGCCTAGAGCGCTCAGCGCGCTCCCTGCTGCATGTTGCACGCGCGCTACTTGCAAGGCATCGAGGCTTTCGTGCAAAGCCAGCGCCTGTTGCGCCGAACTCAATGATGCAGCGTACTCGCCCAGTGCCCCGCTTAGCATCGCATCGGAAATTAGAAGTGCGGCACGAACCGCAGGCGACTGGTGCTCCGGGTCGGACTCGGCGGCGATGCGCACCCAACGGCGCCCCTCAAGAGGCGAGAGCGAATACCAGACGCGCGCAAGAGCAGCGGCCAAAAGGAGCCCGGTCTCAACGTCGTTGCGCTCCCCCAAAGCCCACGACAGCGCGGAGCGAAAGTTATCGAGTTCGGCCTCGGCTTCCTGAAACCAGGTACGTTCGCGAGCCGTGTACCAGTCACGGTCTAAGCGCTGTGCTACCGCCAGGTAGGCGTGGGCGTGGCGCCGTGCGAGCTCGGGCTCCTCTCCTCGATCGACGAGATGCTCGCGCGCGTACTGCCGCGTGATTTCGAGCAAGTGGTAGCGTGCCTCACCGTGTGAAAAGTCCGTCGCAACGAGCGACTGGGCAATCAGCGCCGACAGTTGCTGAAGCACGTCCCCTTCGGGCAACTCCGCACCGGAGCACGCCGCAGCAGCCGTATCCAGGGTGAAGCTGCCGACAAAGATAGAGGTTCGATCGAACAACAACTGGGCGTGGGACGAGAGCAGCGCGTAACTCCAGTCGATCACCGCGCGCATCGTTTGATGGCGTTCGGGACCGCGCTGCTCGACGGCGGTCAGCAAATCGAAGGCGCGATCGAGGCGGTCGGCGATTTGCTGCGGCGACAGCACCGTCGCGCGCGCAGCCGCTAACTCGAGAGCGAGCGGTAAGCCGTCGAGCCGGCGACAGATTTCGATAATTGGAACGACGTTGGCGACGGTCACGGAGAACTGCGCATCGGCGGCGCGAACTCGGTCGGCAAAGAGCGCGACCGATCCGTATGTCATCGCTTCGTCGGGTGCCGAAGCGTCCGTTGGCGGCACCGACAGCGGCGGAATGCGAAAGGCACGTTCACCCGCAATGGTGAGGGATTCACGGCTGGTCGTGAGGAGACTAACGGTAGGGTTCTCACGGAGGAGTGACCCGACAACCCGGCGCGCCTCGTTGACGACATGCTCGCAGTTATCGAAAATCAGCAGGCAGCGTTTATCCGAGAGATACGAAACGATCGAATCGAGGAGCGGCCGGCGTGGTGACTCTTGCACGCCTAGGGTCGACCCTAAAGCCTGCACGATCAGCATAGGGTCGCTCAGCGAAGCGAGTTCCACAAACCAGACGCCATCGGGAAAATGATGGAGCAGGTTCATGCCGACGGTAATTGCGGTCCGCGTCTTTCCGGCGCCACCGGTGCCGACGATGCTGACCAATGGCGCATTGAGCAGTAATTCGCCGATCTCTTTGACGACTTCATCGCGCCCAAGAAACGACGTGAGTTGACGCGGGAGGTTATGCGGCGGGGGAGCCTCGGGCTCGGCCGTACGGCTCTGACGCGCCCGGCGCGCCGATCGCTCGAGCGCGACGCGCGCTTCGGGCGTAAGCGAAAGCGCGTCCGCGAGGCGCTCTAACGTTTCACGATAGGGAACCTTCCGATAACCACGCTCGAGCGCGCTGACCGCCTGAACGCTGAGCATAGCGCGGTCGGCGAGCATTTGCTGCGAGAGGCCGGCGCGAACGCGAAACTGACGTAAAAGCGCGGCAAAAGCTACGCTTGCAGATCCTTCTTCGCTCGTATTATCCAGCGCTTTCACCGGCACGTGGCCTTCGTGCCGGCATGTATTAGTTCATGCGCCGGCAGCGGCGGCTATTGACCGGGAGCGGGTGCGACTCCGTACGGCGGATCGCTCGGGCTGCCATCGGCGTAGCGCATAACCTGCAACTTCTTAGGGTTGTTGAGGCCACTAATCTCAACGATGTAGCCCGCTAAATCGGCCACCCAAATGTCCTTCGACTTATAGTCGAAGTTCATGTTGTACGGCTGCACAAGTCCCGGTGTTGACAGTCCCAGGAAGTTTTTGCAGTTCGCCGTCTTCTTGCACTGGTAAATTCCGCTAGTCTGATCGACGTAGTAGAGATTGCCACTCTGATCGAAAATAATGCCGCCGACCCTCGTGATGCCGGACACCACCAGCGTACCGCTCCCGTTGCATCCGGTAAACTTCACGATCGTGCCGCTTCCGCTGCCCGCTCCGTTAAAGCTCCAGTAGCAGTCGCCTTGATGGTCGATCGCGATGCCCATTCCCACGGCCGGCCCGCTACCGTAGGTCAGCGTGCGCGAGGGATCGGTTTGGCGATTAAGGTAGACGCTGACGCTGCCCGGCACGCTGCCGCTGCCCTGATTCGAAACGGCCACGAGGCGCCGGTTCGGCAATGCGTCTACGTTGACCGGGATTTGGCCGTTATCTTGAAGCGGCGGGAACGGACCGACCGGACCGGATTTCTTTGACTTATAAACTAGGACGTTCGAGTTTCCGGCATTGGTCGCGTACCACCAGCCGTTGGGAGTAACTTTCGTGCCCTCAGGAAACTTAACGCCTGAAGTAAATTCTCCAAACAATATTAGCGAGCTGCCGTTTTGCTCGTAGATCTTGAGGTCTTCGCCATAGAGATGCGCGCTATAGATCCAGCGACCGAAGTTCGAACCTTTGTCCGGCTGCACTTGGAGCGCGGATTGAACGTCGAGCGAGGAGAGCTGCGGAGTGCTTGCCGTTGGACCGCCTCCACAAGCGCAGAGCAAGGCAGCGGATAACAGCCCTGCTATTAAAACGTTTACAGTAGCGATTGTAGAGCGCATAGTTTTAAGATGTTCCGACATGCTCGTGCTTTACCTGGGATAAGCGCCCGTCCCGCAAGTTGCCGCGACGTTACGGGACGGGCGCAGTGACGAAGCTCCTACGTCTGTGCTCTGAAGATCAGAGATTATTCGTGATCGACAGGGTGGCGTATCCGACTTGCTTGCCGTGATGGTTCGTGAAGTCGAACTCAGCCGTGCACGTTCCGGCAGTTGGGCCGGCGGTGACGATCCAGTCGTTGCCCGAACCTTGCGTAACCGTAGCGATGCCGGAAGATCCGCCGCAAGTGTCCTGCTCGGCGAGCGTACCCTTCTTGGCCTTGGGAGTGCGCACTACGACGGTGTCAGGGCCGGCGCTCGAGGCGTCGAACGTGACCGTGCAAGGCGTAACGCGAACGCCGCCGTGGGCGTCGCAATGATTCTTGACAGCCGGGAGTCCAACCGGCGAATGCGCCTGCATCGCCGTGCCGGGCTGACCGGCCGACGGATTTACTTGCGATCCAGAACAGCCTGCGATAATTGCAACTGCCGCGATGGCGCTCATGGCGCCGACGAGGGTCCGGATTGAGGGTGTATTCACTTATTTGTTTCTCCTAAGAATGCAAGTCGACGGGTTAATGCGGTTGCATCATATCATCGGGAGAAACGGCCGTAATCATGCACTTGGAACTGTGTAAGTAAGTGTATGGCCAACTGTGTGAGGTGAATTAGGCGCCGTTGGAGAGTGCGAGCGCCCTGCGCCGCCCGAGGGCATAAATCGCCACTCCGCTGAGGATCATTGCGGCCGTGAGGCCGATGACTTTTACAACGGCCAACGGCTTGTTTGGATCGTCGTCGGCGGGGAAGCCGGCAAAGATAATCGCCGCGAGCGTCGTGCCCAATCCAACGAGCGCGGCGAGCGAAACGCCCCAGGGAGCTCGCAGCTTGAGCGCCGCAGCAAAAAGGAAGAGAAACGGAACCAGCGTGATGACGACGGTCGAACTTACCAGCACGTCATACGCGCCCTTGACGCTGGTGCCGCCCTGCCCCAAAAAGATGAAGATCGCCGCGATTACGGCTTGCGTTATCAGAGCGACGACGGGCGAGCCCCAGCGCGGATGGAGGCGTCCGAAAGCGGGCGGAAGATAGTGGTCGATGCCGGCCACGAAGGGGATGCGCGCAACGGCGCCGAGCCAAGCACCGGTGCTGCCGATGCAGCTCAGCGCGACCAGCAGGGCCGCGATCGGGACGAGCGCGCTCCAGCCGACGCGCGCCGCTGCGGCCGAAATTGCCTGCATAACTCCCGCCGAGGCATTGACGTCGTGCGGAGCAAGCACGGCGAGTACGCTCAACGTTCCGGCAATATAAATGATGGCAATCGCCGGCGCGGCCAGCACCAGTCCGACCGGAATCGTCCGGCGCGGATTTTTGATCTCACCGCCCATAAAAGCGATCGCTTCGGGCCCGGTCCATGCAAATGCGATGACCGACCAAAAAATCAGATCTTTGAGCGCGAATCCCGGCCGGATCGTGGTGGCATTGACGGGCGTCGCCGGACCGAACTTCCACCATGCGAGCGCCCCGAGTGCAACGAGCAGAAGGGTCACCGTCCAGCGCGCCACGGCGCCGAAATTATTGAGCCACTTGCCGACCTGCAATCCATAGATATTGACGATCGTTGCCAGCGTCAGGCCGCCGATCGCTACGGCGATGAAGTACCACGGCGACGCGGAGAGCGCACCGCCTTTAGAGCCGGTGACGAAAAGCGCGTTTCCTGCGGCAAAGTAAAGCAGCGCCGGAAAGTACGGGAGGTTACTGGCCCAGTACGTCCAGCCCGTCATGAAGCCGGCAAAGGGGCCAAAGGCGATCTTGCTCCACACGTAGAGGCCGCCTTCGTCGGGATGGCGCGACGAAAGGTAAACGACCGCAATCGAAAGCGGCGCGAACATCGCCAGCGCGCCGATGATCCAGACCGCGATGGAGCTTGGTCCTGCGGCGGCCGCGGTCGCGACCCACTGCAGATTCGATCCGGCGACGACAAAGAACAAAACGACGTCGCCGAGGCCAAGCGAGCGGCGAAGTTGCATCGAGGGCCCGTTCAACGCCGCAATTGATATCGCCCACCAGCGGTTGCTCGCCGGTGGGCGACGCTGTAAACGAGGGTTGCGTTAAGGGCTCGCTAGTCTAGTACGGGCGCCCCCAGTGACCCGGATGCCACGACCAGCCGTAACGATCGTGTCCCCAGTGACCCGGGCGCCACGTCGCGCCGGTGTACGGACGGTACGCGTAGCGACCGCGATTCCAAACGTACCGGTAGCCGTTCCAGTTCCAGTAGCCGCCTACCCAGTAGTAACCAGGGCCGGGCGAAACGGGCAACGGTTCGTAGATCGGCGCCGGTGGGCCGGTCTGAACGTAAACGCCGCCATAGACTTGCGCCGACGCCGGTGCCGCTGCGCCGAGCGTCGCCCCGCCGAGCGCCGCTGCAGCCAGGGCGCCGGCAAGCAGGTAGGATCGTAAATTCTTCATGCCTTTTTCTTACCACCATTGCGAGCGCCGCTCTAACGGAGAACGATTAGAGGGATATTCAAAAATGGTGAGAGTCAATCGCCTGCATTAGCCCGCGCACTTCGCCCCAAAGCATTATTGCGCGATCGACACACGCCTCGCGTTCGCTTTGCAAGCGACGCTGCGTCTGCCCCATGGCCGGAGGCAGAATCGTCAATAGTACGTCACGATCGTGAGCCTCGCCCAGGTCATCTTGCAATCGGGCGAGCCGATCCGCTGCCAGCGCCAACGAAGAATCGAGCCCTTCAAAGCGCTCGAGCGCGTAACGCAGCCGCTTGCAGGCGATGCGGAAGTCGTGCAAGCCGGGCCATTCCCGTCGATCGAGCATGCCGGCCAGCGCGCGTACTTCACTTAAGCGCGTTTCTAGGACGCGCTTGGCAACGTCGCCAACGCTGCGAGCGCCGCGCAGGTCGATTCGTTGCGGTTTCACTTGTCGAAACGGGCCCGCCGCAGCCGGCGGCACGCATCGCGAGTAGCGGCAACCTCCTTTTCACGCAGCCGATCGAAGAGCGGCTGGGCCAACTCGCGTTCGCTGGACGTTACGTTGTTCTCGAGCAGCCGTAGGACGATGGTCGCGTCGCGGGCGGCGTCGGTGGCTGCCGCTGCACGCTTGACCCGCTTGAGAAGGTCGCGACGCGGCGCGACATCGCCGACGTCTTCCAACAGCGAACGCAGTCGCCGGCCCGTCGTGCGTACGACGTGCAGCCTCTTTTCGGTGGGGTCGCGTACGAAACGGAGGCGCGCGCGCTCCAATGCGCGACACTCGCTACGAATCGTTTTCGCCAGCCATTTCAATGCCGCGATACCATCAAACACGCCTTCGACGAGGGTATTTTGGCCGACCTTCGCGAATTACGGTTCAACGTGAGCTCGACTCGCCTGGTCGTCCTCGTCGTGCACTTGGCACTCGTGGCCGC
>CAZMPP010000102.1:0-8872 GCA_964568035.1 uncultured bacterium | reverse complement strand
ACGTGCGCGTCGCTCACGAAATCCTCGCCCTTTTGCGCGGCTTGACGCGTGCCGGCAAAACCGTCGTCTGCGCGCTGCACGATCTCAACGAAGCGGCCGCATACGCGGATCGGATTGCGCTGCTGGGAGACGGCAGGCTGATGGCCTTCGAGCGGCCGGCAACGCTGCTCGACTCACCGCTGCTCGAACGAGCCTACGGCATTGCGATGGAACAGGTCGTATTGCCCGGAGGACGGCTGCGCGTCTTCGCGCGCGAACCATACTGACGTTATTTGGGGTGGAAGCGGAGATCCGAGCCGAGCACCCAACGAATGAGGCCGTGTTTGGGTCCGCTCGTAATGATCACCCCAACGGCGTCGTCGGGCGAGCGGAAGAGCGGCGACTCGACGTAACTGGGAACGCAGCTAACGACCTCGGCGTGCGTGCCGGGACCGACGAGGACCGCGTGCGGCAGCATCGCTTGGGCCTCGTCGAAAGAAGCCGCGTTGTACGCGCGCAGACGCGCGCGCGAATCCCAAATTAGAACCGACGGATCGTCGGTCGTTCCATAAAGCACGACGTACTGGCCGCGGTGCCACGTGCAATCGGCCCATGCCGGCGCGATTGCGGCCAGCCATAGTACGGCAGCGACGGCCATCGCCTTACGCATCGCGGAAATCCCCATCCACCACGGCGATGGTAAGAATAGCCAGGTCGTCGCGCAAACGGTTGCCGCCGCGGGCGCGCACCTCCGCAACGAGACCGTCGGCGAGGGGCTGCGCGTGCGGACTGGCGTGCGCGATCAGCTCCATAGCGCCGTCTTCGAGGAGCTGTTTGCCCGCCCGGTTCCGCGCTTCCGTGAGCCCATCGGTGGCGAGCACCAGCATGTCGCCGGGGTGAAGGTCGATGGTCTCGCTCCCGAAGGGCTCTTCCATCACGCCGAGCACCGGCCCGGTTACGGCCAATCGCTCCACGCCATCGACACGCCTGACGAAAGCGCAATCGTGTCCGGCGCTGCCATACTCCAGACTGAACGTCGTCGTGTCGAGCACGCCGACGAACATCGAGACGAACAGATACGGATTACCGACGGCCTTGGAAAACGCTAGGTTGAACTCCGTGAGGATTCCCGCCGGACCGCTCTGGCGCAAGGCAATTGCCCGCACCATGAACTTGATGAACGCCGTCAGAACCGCGGCGTCTACGCCTTTTCCGCTGATATCCGCGATGAGCACGAGAGCGCGGCGATCGGAGAGGCGGTAAACGTCGAAGACGTCGCCGCCGACCGCCAAGTGATTTGTCGCCGAGAAGTATGCGCTGCCCACTTCGCAGTGCGGCAGCGGAACGGATTCGCTGCGGTAGGCGCGCTGCAGTATCTCGGTAACGGTGCGCTCCTCTTCGAGCTCCCGATTGAGGCGCGAGCGGTACGCGTTGAAGAGAATCGCCAGAATGCCGAAAACCAGAACCCAAAACGCACGGACGTACGACGAGCGATCCAGTTGGAGCTGCGTGCTGGCCACGAGCGCGGCATCCGTCCCGGCCAAGATTCCACGAATCACGGCTACGGTTCGCGTCTCATAATCGGAGAAGAGTTTGTTGCGCTTGTCGAGTTCGTCGAGGCTCAGTCCCGGATTTCGCAGCAACCGCGCGCCGACTTGAGTCCGCCATTGGGACTGCAAGCGCGCGTACGAGGCGAGCTGCGCGTCCGCTTCGTGAAGTTGCTGCTGCTGCTGCGTACGCCGAATCGCCGCCTGCTTTCCGTCGTAACCGGAAACCGCATCGTGTTATTGCGCGATATAAAATGGATCGCGGGTCAACAAGTAGCCGCGCAAAGAGTTCTCTTCGTCGATCTGCAGTCTGAGCAGGTCTTCCAGGTCGATTTGTGCTTGTTGAATCTGCGATTGGCGATCGAAGGTACTGGCGATCTGGCCACGCGTTTCGAACGTCCCTTGCACGGCAAAGATCAGCGTTACTACTAAGAACGCCGTCAGGAGCAGCGTGCCCGTATAGGGCGCGAGGGGGCCGTGCTTCACGAAGGCGTCACGGACCCGCGGTCGAAGATCCGCAAGCTGTGCCGGGCAAAGTCAATCCCACAATCTTCAAATCGTACGACGTTCGCGGCGTTTATCCGTCCGAACTGAGCGACGAGGTCGCCTACGCCATCGGCCGCTGTTTCGTCCCGATGCTCGATGCAGGGCCGAAAACGACGGTCGTCGTGGGGCGCGACATGCGACCCTCCGGAGCAAAGCTCTTTGCCTCCTTCGCCCGCGGTGCGGCAGATGCCGGGGCAGATGTCGTGGATATTGGGTTGGTTTCAACCGACGCGCTTTACTTTGCCGTAGGGAAGTTCGGCTTCGACGGCGGCGTGATGATCACGGCCTCGCATAATCCCGCGCAATACAACGGGATGAAGTTCACTCGAGCAAAAGCCGAGGCCATCTCGCTCGACACGGGACTGGCGGAGATTCGCGACCGGATCGTCTCCGGCGACCTTCCTCCGAAAGCCGCCACGGCGGGAACGATCACCGAGCGCAACGTGCTCGACGATTTCGCCCAGCATTGCCTCTCGTTTGTCGACGTCTCGAAAATCAAACCGATGCGCATCGCCATCGACGCCGGCAACGGAATGGCCGGCGAAACCGTTCCACATGTCTTCAAGCATTTACCCTGCGACGTCGTGCCGCTTTACTTCGAGCTCGACGGAAGCTTCCCGAACCACCCCGCCAGCCCGATCGAGCCGGAGAATATGATCGATCTGCAAGCGGCGGTTCGCAAACATCAATGCGACCTCGGCGTAGCCTTCGACGGCGACGCCGACCGAATGTTCATCGTCGACGAGAAAGCCGGCTTGGTCGACGGCAGCACGGTAACCGCCCTGGTCGCCCTCAACACCCTCAAGAGATATCCGGGTTCGAAAATCCTCTACAATTTGATTTGCAGCCGCAGCGTGCCCGAGCTGATTTCCAAGGCCGGGGGTGTCCCCGTACGATCGAAAGTCGGGCATTCGATCATCAAAGCGGTGATGCGCGAACAAGACATCGTTTTTGGAGGCGAGCACAGCGGGCACTTCTACTTTCGCGACAACTGGTATGCGGATTCGGGGATGATCGCACTACTGCAATGTCTCGAACTTTTCAGCGAAGCCGGCAAGCCGGTCAGCGAAGTCATCGCCCCGATCGACACCCGTTTTCGCTCGGGCGAGATTAACAGCAGCGTTACCGACGTGGCCGCCAAGCTGCGCGAGATCGAAGAACATTATAAAGACGCCGAAATCGACCACCTCGACGGCGTAACTATTTCTTATCCCGATTGGTGGATGAACGTGCGCCCGTCAAATACCGAGCCGCTGCTTCGGCTCAACGTCGAAGGCGATACCGAAGCCCTGATGGAGCGCCACCGCGACGAGGCGTTGGCGCTGATTCGCAACTGAGCGCCGCAAGACTAGGGCACGGCGACTAGGGGAACGAAGCCAGAGGAAAATGTCCAGACTGCTGCTGGGGCCAGCCTTCATCGCGGTCGGTGACGGAACGTCAACGTTCGGGCGCATCGCAATCGAAGAAGGGCGGATCGCAGAGGTGCTGCCGGCCGACGGGCCGACGGATTACGAGCTTCCTTCGGGAAGCAGCATCGCCCCAGGCCTGATCGACGTCCATACCAACGGAGCGGACGAGTTTCTCTTCAATCGCGACCAAGGCAATGCGGTGCCGGTAGCCGGAGCCGCTTATGCACGCACCGGAGCGACCGGCTTTGTCGCCAGCGTGATGACCGCACCGTGGGAATCGATGCTGCACGCGGCCTCCGAGATCGTCGAAGCAGCCCACGAGCTCGAGGAGTCCCCGCCCGAGGGCGCGCGCTGTCTCGGCGTACACTTCGAAGGGCCATTCCTTAACCCAAAATTCCGCCGCATTCACCGCAACGAGTGGTTGATGCCGGCCAGTGCGGCACGCGCCCAGGAAATGGTAGACGCATGCAAGGGCGGCTGCCTCTTGGTTACCATGGCCCCCGAGATAGACGGCGCGAGCGACGCCCTGCGCGTCTTCTTGGAGAACGGGATCGTTTGCTCGGCGGGCCACACCGGTGCACGCTATCGCGAGGGAATGCTGGCCATCGGCCTGGGCTTTCGCTCGCTAACCCATGCCTTCAACGGCATGCCGCACCTCGATCATCGCGATCCCTCGATCTTGGCCGCGTTTATACAAGATCGCCGTACGCTCGTGCAGGTAATTTGCGACGGATTCCACGTCTCGCCGGTGATGATCGACATTCTCCATCGCACGCTTGGCGACCGTCTCGTCTTGGCCAGCGATAACATGCCGGCGGCCGATCCCGGCTATCACATCGACGGGGGCGTCATGCGCGCCGCCGACGGCACGATCGCAGGAAGCGCATTGAACATGGACGAGGCGCTGCGCAACTATATGTCGTACGCGCAGATACCGTTCGCTCAGGCGATCGTTGCGGCGACGTTCGCGCCGGCGCGCCTTATCCATCACGAGGCCGACATGGGCCGCATCGCGCGCGGCGCACGCGCCGACCTCTCGTTCTGGGATAAGGATTACCGCGTAATCGCCACCATGGTCGGCGGACGATTCGTCTATACGCCGCTGGAGGTCGCGGCCTAAACCAGCCGATCTACTCGCTGTCGACGGGTTGGTACGACGGTGGCTGGCGCTCGAAATACCTGCGCGAATATTTCGTGGAAATGTTTTGGAATTTTCGCGGCTGCTGCGAAAAATCGAAGCAGTCTTGGATGCTCGCGGCGCGCACGTCGGTCGTGCCGAGCCGCCCCAGGCTGAAAATATCTTCGACGAACCGCAGGATGCTGCCAAACTCGTACTGGGTGTGACTTACGTAACCGCCCTGGCTCGAAGTACCCTTGTGCGCGTAGGCCGAGACGACGAGCATCGGCACGCGAAAACCGACGCCTCCCCAGTTATCGAAGAACGGCGGAGGAACGTGCTCGTAGAAGCCGCCCCAATCGTCCCAGACGACGACCACTGCCGTTGAATCCCAGTAACTGCTATCGCCCACGGCATTGACGACGCTGGCAACCCACGAGGGTCCAGTATCGCTGGCCGAGCCGGGATGATCCGAGTTGGTGTTGTCGGGAATGAGCCACGACATCGCCGGCAGCGTACCGTTGGAAATGTCTTTGAAGATCGCTTTCTCCGATTTGGTGACATTGGTCTGCCACTCGGGCCCCCGACGCACTGCCTTGATGGCATCGAAGGCATTCCAAAGCGAACCGGATCCTCCGATGACCGGCGGCGAGTAATATTTCCACGAAACTCCGCGCGCATCGAGAAGATCGCGCAGCGTAGCGTACTTCAAGCACGGAAACGGCCCCTGGTGATAGAGCACCTTTAGCTTGGCGGGCGCGGGAAAGGTGTTCCCGGGACTTTTGATCAGCGACGTGACGGTGCCCGTCGGCGCGTCGCAGCCCCATGGCGAGTGCGACGGAAAGTCAACGAGATTATGAAAAGGATCGATCGAGGTCCCGCCGGCGATGAGATCTTGGTGCGCGGTAAAGCTTCCGCTGCCTTGCGTCTGAAACATCTCGTCGGCGAGGACGTATTGCTCGGCAATATCCCAATAGGGTTTTATCTTCGCCGGATTGACGTATTGATACGGCCGAGTTCCGGCTTTTCCGCTGCATTGGCCACCTCCGCCTTCCAAATCGAAGCCATCCATCTTCCCGCCGTCGTAGTCGCGAACGAAACCCTGTCTCGAATGACCGAAATCGCAGATCTCGGAGAGATCGGCCTGCTTGAGTTGAACGGTTTGTCCGTTCGAAGTCTTCCCAGTAGTCGTGCCATCGGCGCCCGGAAACGTAGCGAAAAGATTATCGAAGCTGCGATTCTCTTGGACCACCAGGATCACGTGGCGAATCGGATTGGAGCGCGCCGGCAGGTTCGGCGAAGCGACGCTGCGCGCCGAATCGTTCGGAACGAGGCCGGCGCATGCGGTGGAAATGGTTAAGCTCGCCGCCGCACCGAGGGCCGCGACGAATCTCACGGAACCGTCGTTTCCGGCCGTCGCTGCATCGCCGACCGCAGCATGGCGAAAGCCGCATACAGCACGACGGCGACGACCAGCCAGCGCACGGCCACCGGCGACATGGATTTCACGATGTAGGCGGCGATCAGCACGCCCGGTATGCCGCCGAAGGTAAGACCGAGTGCCGCACGCATCGAGAACGCACCGAATCGAATAAACCGCAGACTGGCGATCGGCATTAAAAATGCGCAAGACCCCATCATGATCGGAAACGCGGCCTTGGGATCCATTCCGAGCAGGCTGACGAGGATCATCGCCGGCGCGTAGAGTCCAATGCCCAGCGTCATGAGTGCGCCCAGACCGAAGTTAGCCGCGATCGCAAACCAGAACTTGGCACCCTCGAGACCCAACTCGGTGCCACCGCAGTAACCTCCCCGCGAAGCGCACTCGAAGATGTTCGTCAGAAATACGATCGCCGCGATCAAAAGAAAGCTTCCCATGCCGATCTGCACGTAACGCCGTGGCAGCCGAGCCACGACTCCGGCTCCGAGCCAAGCCCCCGCGACGGCCGCGAGGATAAGCGAGATCAGCGTGACCGGCGCTACACGAATGATGGTGATGTAAATAGCCGCCTCGACGATCGTCGGAAGCGTGTGCCCCACGTTGAGCGTTCCGGGAATGCGTTCGTCGGGAACGAGGCGCCACGCCTTGAACAACGAAGTCGTCGGCGCGAACGACCCAATTCCGAGCGTATCGAAGAAGTTGGTGATGAAGCCGATGCCGACTTCAAGCGGCTTGGGCAAGCCTTCCCGGTGAGACGGAAGCACGCGCACCAAGGCGACGATGATGATCAGCGCCACGACTCCTAGACCGATTGCCAGCAGCGTGTGGATGGTCATGGCTGCAGACGGTACGCCCACAAGGCGCCGCGGCCTGCCGCGGTGGCCGTCATCCCACCGCGAGTTCGCGCGTCGCGGCCGCGTTAAAGTAGGAAGCTTGGGGGTGATGTATGACGATCGCCGCCGTAGACTGCTCGGGAACGATCTGGAAGGCCTCGGTAAGGTGCACGCCGATGGCGTTGCCGGCGTCGAGCAGCCGAAAGACGGTAGCGTGCTGTTCGAGGTCGGGGCAAGCGCCGTAGCCCCACGAGTACCGTTTGCCGCGCTCCTCGGCAATGCCCAGCTCGCGACGAATGCGGCGGTGAGAGAGTTCGGCGAGCGCCTCGGCCGCCTGCACCGAGAAGCCGTGCAAGTAGTACGATTCGCCGTAGTTGCCGGCCGCGTGGAGTGCCTCGGTGCGGGCAGAGGCATTCGGGCCGACGGTAACAATTTGGAGCGCGACGACGTCGCTCGGTCCGCCGTCCTGCGGCTCGCGCAGGTAATCGGCGAGACTAAGGCGCTCGCCTCCAACCTGTCGCGGGAACTCAAAGCGCGCGATCTCGCCGCCCAACGCGTCGTACAGGATCACGTCGTTGCCCAGACCTGCGGCGCGGAAGTAGCCGTAGACGATGCGCGGCTGCAGCAGTTTACCGCTGCGCGCTTCGCGCTGATAGGCGGCAAGGCGCGGCTCGAACTCCTCGCGGACGAGCCGTTCGAAATCGGCTCCCTTACTGTTGCGAGCACCCCACGAGAGACGATAGAGGCTGCGCAGGTCGAAACACGGCCATAGGTCGCCCAGGTCGATAGCGTTTTCATCGAGCACGCGCGCCCCCCAGAACGGTGGAGCCGGAACGTCTGCGGCCGGCACCTTCACCGGTACGGAGTCGCGACGAACGTTCGCCGTTGCCCCGGCAGCGCGCCGCTCGCGTTGCGCAAAGGCCTCGCGCTTAACGCGCTCGAGCAGATCGTCTCGCCGAGCCTGATCGCCGGTGAGCGCGTCGAAGAGCTCCAAACCTTCGAAGGCGTCACGCGCGTAGAAGACTCCGGGCTCGAAGAAGCGCACTCCGTCGTCAACCAACGCGATGCGCCGGCCGAAATCGCGATTGATCGCCGCACCTCCGATGATGACCGGAAAGCGCAGCCCTCGCGCCTCTTGCTCCTCGAGGCAGATCGGCATTTGCCGGCTCGTCGACACCAACAGCGCAGAGAGGCCGATCGCGTCGGCGCCGACCTCGACGGCCTTCTCGAGAATCGTATTCACCGGCACTTGTTTGCCGAGGTCGTGCACCGTGTAGCCGTTGTTGGCGAGGATGGTATGCACTAAGTTCTTGCCGATATCGTGCACGTCGCCGAAGACGGTCGCGAGGACGATCGTACCTTTTGTTGCGCCTTCGCGCCGTTCCAAGAAGTTCTCGAGATGCGAGACCGCCTTCTTCATGACCTCGGCCGACTGTAAGACAAACGGAAGGATCAGCTCGCCGCGTCCGAAGCGATCCCCGACGTCCTTCATGGCCGGTAACAGAATTTCGTTGAGCACTTGGACGGCCGACCGCGTCTGCAAGGCCTCGTCGATCTTCGCTTCGATCCCGTCTTTGCGGCGGCGTAAAATTGCTTGATGGATGCGTTCTTCGATGGGTGCGTCTTCTTCAGCCGCTGCCTCGGCGGCAGCCGCCGCGCCGGGCACCACGTCTTCGAAATGCTCGATTAGCCGGGTCAGCGCGTCCGGCCGGCGATTAAAGACCAAATCGTCGGCCAGCTCGCGTACTTCGGCCTCGATCTCGAAATATGGAACGATCTCCTTGGGATGGACGAGCGCGCAATCCAAGCCGGCTTCGACGCAATGGTGGAGAAATACCGAGTTTAACGCGGCGCGGGCCGCCGGCTTGAGCCCGAACGAAACGTTGGAAATTCCGAGCGACGTCAGCGCACCGGGAAGCTCCCTCTTGATCCGCTTAATGCCCTCGATCGTCTCGACGGCCGAAGTAAGAAACTCCGCTTCGCCGGTCGCCAGCGTAAAA
>CAZMPP010000101.1:0-8879 GCA_964568035.1 uncultured bacterium | reverse complement strand
CCGAACGCACGTCGGACTCGACCGTGAGCCGCGTCGAGTTCAGCGTCGCGAGAGCCTGATCGAGCTCCGACGCCGCAACCGCGACGTTGTAATTCGTCACGCCCTGATCGTAAATCGGGACGTTCAAGTTTAATCCGATGGCCTTGTCGTTCGACCACGAGGAGTTTCCCGGGCAGACCGAAGCCGTCGCCGTCGTGACGCAGTCGAGGAAGGTGCGGCTGACGCCGTCGCTCGCCCCGGCGGTGAGCACCGGGAATCGCGCCAGTTTGGCATATCGGACGTTTTCTTTTGCCGACTCTACGTTGTAGGCGGCCGAGATATAGTCCGGGCGCATGATCAGCGCCCGCTTCAGCGAGGCCGCGTACGTTGGATTGGGCGCTTGCTCCTGCGCGGTAATCGGGTGTGGAACGACCTCCGCGTCGGCATCGAGGCCGAGCGTCGTAGCAAAGCTCGCTTGCGCGCCGATCGCGACGCCTTGCGCCGTTACGAGATTGCCGCGCGCCTGCGCCGTTTGAAACTGCGCCGCGGCAATATCGGAGCGGGCCGCCGCGCCGTTGCGAATCTGCGCCGCCGTCGACGATTCGTTCACTTCAAACTCGCGCACGAGCTGCGCGTCTGCGGTCACGGTT
This sequence comes from uncultured bacterium, assembly GCA_964568035.1. Classification (GTDB taxonomy): domain Bacteria; phylum Vulcanimicrobiota; class Vulcanimicrobiia; order Vulcanimicrobiales; family Vulcanimicrobiaceae; genus Cybelea. Next base: position 8,250 of record CAZMPP010000101.1, on the reverse strand, counting down.
GCGTTGTCTTCCAACACCGTGTAGTAGGAGTTGGCAACGTTGAACTCCAGCGTTTGCAGCTGACGCAACAGCGTCGCGCGCCCGGCAATGTCGGCCGCCTTTGCCGAGCGGATGTTCGCGATGGTGCGGCCCCCGTCGAAGATGAGCTGCGTGATCGAGATCGTCGCCGACTCGCTGCTGATCGTGCTCTGGCTATAGGTCCCGAATGGCGGGCGCGTCGGCGTCGGAGCGGCAAATGGAGCGTTGGCCGCCGGCGGCGTCGGACTGCTCACCGACGACGACGTCCCATTCGTGTAGTTCTTTCCGGCCTGCGCGTTGCCGCTGAGTCCCGGATAGAGCGCCTGCACCGAGGACGTATATCTGGCGTGAATCTGCGCCCATTGGGCGTTCTGTAACGCAAACGTCGGCGAGAGCGCCACGGCGATGCGGACGGCGTCCGCCAATGAGATCGTCTGCGGCACGCCTTTCTTCTGCTTGAGCTGCTCGACGTCGGGCGCCGGCGAGCCGTAAGCCGGGTAGGGGATAGGCGTGCCACTGATGGTCGGCTCCGGCAGCGGGGACGGCATAATGATCCCGGGGACCCCCGGGATCTGGCCGCTTTCCGGTTCGGGGCTGGGCAGCGTCTGCCCTAACGCCACCCCGGTCACGAGCACGCCGAATGAGAGCGCCGCGGCAAATCCGCGGGCGGTTAGCCTTCCTCGCTTCATCCTTAATGTACCGTCCCGGAAGCCGAAGAGGAGGCCGGCGCGGCGCCGCTCACGGCCACGACGCTGCCGTCCTTGAGCGCGTCGGGCCTCGTCGTGATAACCATCGTACCGGCTTGAATCTTCGGACTAATTACTTGCGACATTGTGTCGGTCTGTACTCCCACCTTCACGGGGACGGCCTGCGCCTTGTTATCCACTACGACGTAGACCAGGTTCCCGCTGGGACCCTGCGCAACCGCACTTCGCGGAACGACGATGGCGCCGACGGCTCGGGCCTTGGTCACCGTTACCGTTACCAGCATTCCGCCGCGCAAGACGTAACCCGGATTGTGCAGCTCTAGACGCGCTAAATAAGAGAGCGTTCCGGCCGTCGGCACCAGGTTAACGGTCTGCACCGGGCCGGTGAACGACTTCCCGGGCAACGACGTCGACTTGAAGCTCACCGTGATGCCCGGCCGCACGTACGATAGATCCTCGTCGGGCACGTTAACGTTGATCCAAACGCGATCGACGCGCGAAACTTGAAGAACCGGCTGCGACGGCGAAGCGTACGCTCCCGGATCCACGAGCCGGTTAGAAACGACGGCGTCGTACGGCGAATACATATACGTCTGCGACAACTGCGTGCTGAGCAACTGTGCTTGCGCCGCGGCGGCAGCCGCTTGCGCCTGCTGCGATTTCACGCTCTGCGCGCTTACGACGTCGTTGCGCAGGCCGACGACGGCGTTGTTATAGGTTTGTTGCGCCGACACGTAGTTTGCTTGCGATTGCTGCAGCGTCGTCTCCGAAACGTAGCCCTGTTTGTAGAGCTGTTTGTTCTGATCGTACACGAGCTTCGCATTTTCGAGCGAAGCCTTTGCCGTTTGTACGGCCGCCTGATTGTTTTGCGTCTGAACTGGATAGCCGACGACCGCGCCGCGCGCCGCCGCCGAGAACTGCGACGCTTGCGCTTGCGCTTGCGAGAGCGACGCTTGAAGCGTTGCCGGATCGATTCGCGCCAGCAGCTGGCCCTTGCGAACCATATCGCCGATGTTCACGTCGATATTGATAATCGTGCCGCTTTGCTGAAAGGCGAGCGTCGATTGTTCGAGCGGCGCGATCTGTCCGTCGAGCGAAAGGTACGTGGCGATGTTCTGGCGCGACGCCGCGGCAGCGTCGACGGTGAGCGGGGGAGGCCCGCCTTGCGCTTTCTTGCCGCAGCCGCCCAGCGGCAGCGCTGCCGCTAAGCCAAGAGCCAACAGACTCGCCCTCAAAGGGATCGAAGGGAACGTCATCCTGAATATCTCTTTCCTAGCCGGTACTTCATGGTCAGATATACGGCCACCACGGGCGTTTGATTCAAAGGACCCTATACAGTAGCCCTGTCCTAGTAACCTCGGCATGAGGTAATCGGCTGCGGGGCGTATCTCCCGGGAGCAATGACGGTAAAACTCGGCATCGGGCGCTCGTACAGCCTGCAGAGCCGCGTTGAGGAGTGGATGACGGCCGAGAAGGCCGGTAACAAGGGCGTCGACGTTCTGTCGACGTCGATGCTCGTTCAATTGGTAGAGAGCGCGGCCATCCATTGCGTCGAGCCGATCTTGAGCGCCGGCCAGCTGACCCTGGGGACGCATATCGAATTGGAGCATCGCAAGCCCGTGCCCGTTGGGTTTATCGTGCGGACCGAAGTGGAGGTCATCAATCTCGACGGCCCCCGGGTAAGCTTCGCGGTCCAGGTCTTCGACGAGCAGGAAGCAGTGGCCGAGGGGACCCACGAGCGATACATCATTGAGAAGAGTAAATTCCTGGCTAAGTTGCGGGAAAAGCTGGCCTGACTAACCTCCTACTGCAGGGGAGGCAAACGTCCGTTCCCGAAGAGGACGCCAAAGGATTGCTCGACCCGGCCCCCCGGGCCGGACGGGTAAGCCTCAGGTCTCATTACCCAACTTAGGAGGACACATTGAAGCGACTGAGCACTGGAGTCCTGGCCGTGCTGATGGCAGCCGGTCTTGGGCTCAACGCGGTCGCGGCCCAGTCCAACGCATCGCATGGCAACATTGGAACCAACGCGGTCGCGCAGGACCAGGGTGCGACAGCTGCTCCGCCGGCGGATTTCGGTTCGCCGCCGTCGGGTCAGTATCCAATCCTCTTCAATGACCACCACGTCTATGCCAAGCCCGACATCCTGAAACAGGGACGCGTGCTCGCCGCGCTCGTGCGCGGAGGCACGATTCTCATCCCGCTGCGCTCGATGTTCGAGCAAATGGGCCCCCCGTATCCCACCGTATCGTGGGACGGAGGGAGCAAGACGGTAACGGTCAGCAAACCCGGCGCTGAGGTCAAAGTGACGCTCGGCAAGCCGGAGGTGATCATCAACGGCGAGTCGCGTCCGCTGGACGTCCCGCCGATGATGTATCAAGGCGTCGTTCTCGTGCCGGTCCGAGTCATCTCGGAAGGCATGGGCGCGTATGTTCAGTGGGTCCCGGACCGCCGTTTAGTAGTCGTTCGCTACATACCGGCGACTCCGCCACCGAGCGCTCCGCCACCGCCTCCGCCACCGCCGCCGCCCACCCCAACGCCAACACCGAAACCCTACTACGACTTATATGTCGCCGGTGATTACATTATCTCACCGAAGACATACAACGAGTTCGTCCCCGGCAGTAGCAGTAACAATAACCAAGGCGGCTTCTCTTACCGCATACACGGTGCGTGGGAGATTCCGATCATGGCCATGCCGTGGATGATCGAGTTGGATTACCGGCAGTTCAACTGGCAGCACAACTGCGGTGGCTCCGGCGATCCGCAGTGCTACGTAACGACGATCGGTGGACTCGGTCAGTCGGCGGTTTCGACCTTCGACGGCAAGGACTTCGACTTCGACGGGCGGCTCGGGTTCCGTATTCTCAAGCCGCGCATCTATATCGTCGGTGGTTACATGCAGCGCACCAGCAGCTACGGCTATCCGTCGCAGAATGGTGCGGGCGTGGGCCTCGAGAAGTTGCCCGATCTCGATCGCGTCTTCTCGTTCTACGGTAGCGCACTGTACTATTTCGACGTCAACGGTAACTACTCGAGCAACGCGCTTGCCTGTGGCGGCACAAGCCCGTGTACGTATAACGTCGGATACAACATCCTCAAGTACGACATTGGCGTCAGCTACACGTTCCCTGGATTCCCGATCTTCTTAGAGGCCGGATTCCTGGGTGACCGCGGCTACAACACCAATGCCGCTCCAATCGGATTCTCCGAGAGCGGGCCGTACGCGGGTATCGGACTCAAGCTCTAACCAGAGCCCACGCCCGGTAAAATGAAAAGCCCCCGCATTCTTGCGGGGGCTTTCTTTATCTGCCGGGGGTTAGCGGGGCGAGGCTCCCGGCGACGGGCTCGTCGCGTGCGCACCGCTCGAGAGCGGCTCGGGCACGTCGATTGCCGGTGACGGCTGCACGCATGGCGGCGTGATCAGCGCGACGTATGGCTTTCCGGGTTCGGGAGTCGGTGACGGCGTCGGATCGGCCGTCGCTTGCGCCTTGACGCCGCGTGGCAGCGGCGTCGGGCAGATCTCGGCAAGCGCGTACCAGTGCTCGACATAACCCTGGGCCATGCTCGCCTTTGCCGTCTTGCCGAAGTACGTGTTGGGATATTTTTTGACGAGAATCTGTGTGAACTCCCAACTCGTCTGCTGCTCGGGTTGGGTGTACACCTTGCGCATGACGAGTACGCCCAGGAAGTACGACCGCGCCAGTTGTGGATCGTTGGGATATTTTGCCGCCCAGCGCCGCAGCGCGTCGGTGGCGAAATCAAGCTTCGAGATCAGATGCTGGTCGGTCGTATAATCACCGGCGCTGATCGATCCGTCCTTGTAGGTATTGTCGATGCCGAGATAACTCAACTTCATGCGTCCGAAGTACTCGTCTCCGGGCGCCGAGGCGTTGAACTGTTCGCATTTGAGGTGCGCCCATTTGCTCTTCGCGTCACCGCATGGATCGCCGCCATGCGCCGGAGAGGCTTTCGGCGATGCGCTCGGCGACGCGCTTGCGGTCGTCGTTGCCGCTTGCGCGGATTGGGGCGGAAGCGGCGCAGCTACTAACAAGCCGACGCTCGATATTGCAAACGCGAACGACAACGTCGATGGCGTAGGTCTCACGATTGGAAGTCTCCTTCAGGGCACCGTTCACTCGGTCGAGCCCGTTGGGTAGCATTCCTTTACCGGCTGCGGGCCTGCGGCCTGCCTCGCAGAGCGCGATAAGGGGCCGTGCTTTTGGGCCGCGAACGACGGCCGCAATGAACCGCTCAGTACGCGTCGCCGCGCTGCAGCTTGCGGCCCACGATCGCGCCGGCTTTTCCGGTGCGCTCGATGGAATCGTCGACGCCGTAGGACGTGTTGCCGCGCAAGCCGATCTCATCGTGTTGCCCGAGGGCACGCTTCCAGCGTACGTGCTCGGCGATGCGCCTGTTGACAGCACAGCAATTGAAGCAGGCCTCGCACGCTTGCAAAACATCGCTGCAGCGGAGCGGACCGCAATCGTCGTCGGCGCCGTAGCGCGCGACGGCGCATCTTTATATAATGCGGCCTTCGTGATCGACACCGACGGCTCGCTCGCCGGTCGTGCCGACAAGCTGTTCTTATGGCATTTCGATTCGTTGTGGTTTGCTCCCGGCGAACGGCTTGCGCCGGTAACGACGCAGCTCGGCTCGCTCGGCGTGCTCGTCTGCGCCGACGGACGCATTCCCACTATCGCGCGCGAGCTGGTGGATGCAGGCGCCGTCGCGCTGATCATGCCGACCGCCTGGGTCACGACCGGGCGCGATCCGCAAGCGCTTGAAAACGTGCAAGCGGACCTCTTGGGCCGCGTGCGAGCCTACGAAAACGACGTCCCGTTCGTCGCTGCCAACAAGTGCGGAGCCGAGTTGGGGATGGTCGCATACTGCGGCAAGAGTCAAATCGTCGACCGGAACGGGACGGTCGTGGCAATCGCCGCCCAGGATCGGCCGGACGTCTTGCAAGCAACGATCGACTTCGGCGAGACGCATCCCAAACGTGCGAAGCTTCCCGCGTTATCTCCGCGTCCGGCGCCGGCAGGGCCTCCGGTGCGCGTGGCCATCTCGTTCGAAGCACTCGGTGCGGATATCGATCGCCGTCTCGAGGTGTTGGGGGACGCGTACGCGCTCTCGCCGGAGGACGGCGCGCGTCTCGCGCTGCTCGATGCCGCAATCCCAACCGCATCGCTCGGTGACGCGCTCGTCGCCGATCCAGGCGGCGTGGCGGCGTTCCGCGCGGCGGGTTATCGTCTCATCTGCTGGACGACCGATCTTGCCGCGCCCTGGGCAGAGCGCCTGGCGCGAGCGCGAGCGCTCGAACTTCGCGTTTACTTGGTCGTCTTCGATCGCCCACAGCGGCGCGCGTACGCCGTGGACCCGGATGGCGCCGTGATCGCCGGCACGTTCGACGGTTACCGTCTGGCCAGCTTTAACTTCGATCCGCGTAAGGCATCGGCAACGCTGGTGGCCCCGCAAACCGACGTGTCCGAAGGTCTCGAGCGAGTCGCAACGCTGACGTCGCGCGAGAAGGCGACGACGTGAGCGCCGATGTCTCCCGCACCATCGAGGCGAGTCACGGCAATCGGCTCGTCTCTCTCGCGGCTGCGATCATCGCCGTGCTCGCCGCCCTCGGCACCCTCTTCTCACACCATCGCTCGATTTCGGCGCTCTCCGTAAAGAACGCCGCTATTCTTACGCAAGCGCGAGCGACCGATACGTATAACGCCTACGAAGCCAAACAAATTCGCTTCAATATCTACCGCGCGATCCTCTCCACCGACTTGGTGCACGATCAGAAAACGCGGGTGCGCCTTCAGACCGTTGCCGACGAGGAACGCTCCTCGTCGCCCGGCGTCCTCAAGAAAGCGGAGTCGCTCGACGCGCAGGCCGCTCGAGACGACGAGCGCTCCGACGTCATTATGCGTTCCTACGAAACGTTACAGTTTGCAACGACCTTGTTCGATATCTCGATCGTCCTCGTGGCGCTCGCCACGCTCGCCGGTACCCGCGTCTTCGTCTCCCTGGGATGCGGCTTGAGCGCCATCGGCCTGGGACTCTTTATCTTCGGTCTCGTGCAGCCGCATTGACGGCTTTTGCCCGCCTCGCCGTCCTTTGGCTGGCTTTGGTGGCTTTGGTTGCGAGCGTGCCACGCGTTCCCCATACGCGACTGGCCGTCGGCCGAATCGACGTCGCGTCCTGGCCCTACCTGCCGGGCAGCACGCTGCCGCTGCGCGTAACCGGATTTGCGGGCTCATACCACGCGGCGCTGCTGGGCCCCGGGGAGTTACGACCCGGCGGAATCTACGTCGCTCCGCCGGCCACCGCCGCGACGAGCGCGCTTCTCATCGCCGGTAACGCCGTCGGCCTTGGTGCGACACGCCTGCGCATCGCACCGCCCCCGTCGCCGGATCGCTCGCTGATCTTTGCCGCTTCGTACGATGACGGGCTCGTCGTCCACGATAGCGGCGACTTCTCGATCATCGGCCTGATCGCCACCGGCGGCGCGCCCAGCGATACGGCAGCCGATCCGAATGGAAGAGTTGCGGTCACCGATACGCAAGGGACGGCACTTACCGTCGTCACGCTTTCGCCATGGTCGGTCGCCCGCGTGGAGGGCGTACCGCTGGGAGACGAGATCGCCGTCGACGCCGTTACCCACGCCATCTTCGTCACCAATCGTGATGCCGACGGAAAGGGCGCGCTCACCCGCGTGCTCCCCGACGGGACCGTAGCGCGCGTCACGACCGGCGCGACGGCCGAAGGCATCGCCATCGACGAGCGCCGGCAGCTCGTCTACGTTGCCAACGCCAACGACGGCACCATCGCGGTCATCGACGCGCACGCGATGCGAGTGATACGCCGTTTTCGCGCCGTCGACCGTGTCTTTTCGCTGGCCCTCTCGTCGGACGGCTCCACGCTCTATGCAATCTCCAATCAAAGCGCCGGCTCGCTCTTCGCCGCGCCGGGATCGGCCGTCGCCATCGCGCTCAACGGAAGCAAGACGCGCCTGCGGGCGCGCAGCGCGCCGCTGAACTTCCCTCTGGGCATCGCGCTCGACGCGCACGACGCCACGCTCTTCGTTACCGAAGAGGCACGCAGCGAGATCGACGTGCTCGATGCCGGCACGTTGCGCGCGAAGCGCCCGGCACTCAAGACGTGCAAGACGCCGTGGAAACCGACGTTAGACGAGGCGACCGGGCGCCTCTACGTTCCCTGCGCGAGCGATAACTCGATCGACGTCTTCGACGCCAAGACGCTTCGCCGAGTCCCGCACGCGCCGTTCGCAACCGGAAGCTATCCCCTGGCCGTAGAAGTCTGGCATCCGGCAAAAGCGTGAGGTTTGGCATCTTCGTCGCATTCTTTATTGCCGCGATCATGTCGTTCTTCTTCGTCAGCGGCGGCGACATCCGTGGGATCTACACCCGCAATTCGGCCCGCGCCGACACGGCGCGTTGCCTGGTCAATTCGAGTCCGTCGCAGGGTGTCTGTGTCTCGCGAACTGGCGGGAACGGTCTGCACATCG
>CAZMPP010000100.1:0-8891 GCA_964568035.1 uncultured bacterium | reverse complement strand
GCTGCGCGCCTTCGCTCAGGATGACACTTGGGGATCGCCCTTTGGGACTGGGATTTGTGCCAAAATGTCGCGGAGTATATCTTTTGCCGAGATGCCTTCGATCTCGGCGTCGGGTGCGACGATCAAGCGGTGTGGGATTACGAGCTCGGCGACGTCTTTGACGTCGTCGGGCGTCGCGAAATCACGACCGGCAATGGCGGCGGCAGCTTGCGCCGCGGCCAGCAGTTGGATGCCCGCGCGCGGGGAAGCGCCGAGGGTAAGGCGCGGGTGCGTCCGCGTCGCGACGACAATGCGATAGGTGTACTCGCGCACGCCTTCGGATAAGTGGATCTGCCGCACCGCGTGCTGTGCTTCGATAACTTCGGCTGCGTTGGTGACCGGGGAGAGGTGCGACTCTTCCAGCGCTCGCGCATCGAAGCCGGCGGCCGCGCGAGAAAAAAGCTCGAGCTCTTGTGCCTCTTTTGGATATCCCGACTCGACCTTGATCATGAAGCGGTCGAGCTGCGCTTCGGGAAGCGGGTAGGTACCTTCGTACTCGATCGGATTCTGGGTGGCGCAGAGCAGAAATGGCTGCGGCAGCGGATAGGAGACGCCGTCGATGGTGACGCGCCCCTCCTCCATCGCTTCGAGCAGCGCCGACTGCGTCTTGGGCGGCGTGCGATTGACTTCATCGGCCAGGACGATATTGGCGACGATAGGACCGGTGCGCGTGGTGAACTGCGCGGTCTGCGGATTGAAGACGGTCGTGCCGACGACGTCGGACGGCATCAGATCGGGCGTAAACGCGATGCGGCGGAACTCCAGGCCGAGCAGCACCGCGAGCGCGCGTACCGCCAGCGTCTTTCCGGTGCCCGGAACGCCTTCGATCAACACGTGGCTGCGCGCCAATAAGGCGACGGTCAGCCCCAGCGTCATGCGGTCGGCACCGACCAAGACTTGCTCCATCCCGGCGGCGAGGCGCCCGGCGAGGTCGGCAGCGGAGTTGTTCACGCGTGCTCCTTTCGGTGTTGAAAGTCGAGAATTGCATCGCGCAGTACGACGGCGTCGGACGGACGCGAGCGCGACCGGCGCATCAGTTCGGCGATCGCCGTGATGTAATCCGACGAGTCGCGCTCGTCGGGCGGCTCCGGCAGGTATGGCGGCGCAAAGGGTACGTTGGCGCCGATCAACGCGAGCGCAAGAATTCCGATCACGATCCAAACCGCCGCGCGTACCGGCGCCGGCAACACCGCCCACGTCGTCAGGTGGTCGCTGTAGCCGTGAATGTATTCGTCGAAGACCGCCGGACCGTGACCGGCAACGGCGTTGTAGATAAAGCGCAGATTATCCGCGTCGCGGAGATGTTTGTTGCTGAAGAGCGCCGGGGCCGTAATGGCGATGACTTCGCCGCGGCCGACGCGGTAGAGCACCGCGACCATTCCCTTCGAGTTGGCGAGCAACGGTACGCCGTGCGGTTCTTTAAAGGGAAAAGTCCAGCCGATTGGGCCGCGCACGCGGGTAACCCCTGCGGTGTAGGGGTTGCGCGCCAGCGTTATTGCTTCGGTGCCTGCGGTTCGTAGCGAAGTACCGACGCCCGGCGCAACGTCGTCTTTGCCTGCGAACTCAGCGTCGATGGCGACGATGCGCCCTCCCGCCTCGGCGAAGTGCTTGAGAAACTCGGCGTCGCGTTCGTCGAGCGGTTTGGCCGACGGGTCGGATTCGTAACCGGTAAAGACAAGCGTCTTCGTCGACGGGTCGAGTACGCCGAGCGCGCGCTCGAAGCGCGTCACCGGCAGGCCGGCGCCGCGCAACACTTCATACAGGGCGCGGTAACCGTTGGCTCCGGAATCGTAAGTGGAGAAGATCGAGACGGGTTTACTCTGCTCGCCGCCTTTTCCCAAGGCGAGCCCTACAACGATGACTGCGCCTGCGATCAGAATCGCGAGCTCGGGTGACCGTTTCGTCACCTTGCGCCGGTTTGGTCAGAACCTGCTTTCGTCCTTCGGCCGCGCTTGCCGCGCGAGCCAAAGCCTAGAAAGGTATCGGGACTAGGCGCGTCAGGAAGTAGAGCAGACCGCTACCAAGACCGCCGAAGATGTCGGAGTGCTTGGCGCCTTGAGGTACGTAGATGACGTCGCCTTTTTGCAGCGCGACGTCGACGCTCGAATCGCCGCCCTTGATCGCCTTGTAAAGATTGACCTCGGTGGTCGTCTGCGTGCCGTTGGGCCCGTTGCGGATCAATCGGACGTGGTTGAGGTCGGTCTGCGCGCTCTGGCTGTCGCCGGCCTTGGCGATCGCCATCGAGATGCGGTCGCCTTCGTTTACTTGAATCTCGCCGGGATGGTCGACGGCGCCGGCAACCGAGACGGTGAAGTGCACCGCTCCCGGCACGTATACGACCGTTCCTTCGGCAAGGTGAATGTCGAGCGACGTATTGCCGCGCTGCAGCAGTTCTTCCAGCGATACTTCGGTTACTTTGCCGGACGAATCCGCTACGCGCGCCGGCGGAAGGGCACCGTTCGGATTGGCGATACCGCCTGCCGCGGCGATTGCGTCGGTCAGCTTAGCGTCCGAACGCAGTTGATATTTACCCGGCGTTTTCACGTCGCCGAGCACCAGCACGTTGGGTTGTCCGAGCGTGACGATCGAGACCGTGACGACGGGATGGCGCACGTAGGCATGCAGCCGCGTTTCGAGCAGCGACGCGGCCTGTGACGGCGTCTTACCGCCGACCGGCACCCGCCCCACGAGCGGGAATTCGATGGTACCGTCGGTCAGCACCATCACGTTCTGCGTGAGCGTTTGGTCGCCGTAGACGAGTACGCCGATTTGGTCGCCCGGATGGATCAGCGTTTGAAGGCTGTCCGCACGGACGGCAAGGGGAGCGACGCCCAGCATCAGGGCTAACGAAAGAATGGCGGCGTACCGGCGCATGAATTAATGGTACGGCTACGGGGGGCACCGGCACAACGTACCGCGGACGCGCTGTGGCCAGGGTCACTAGTCCCCCAATGCGGGACGGTCGACCCTCTAGCCGGCCTCGCGTTGCGCGGCGGCGACCAATGCGGCCCGCGAGCGCACGCCGAAGACGCTCCGGACGCGCGCAGCATGGTTCTTGACTGTGTCGGGCGAGATCTGTAGGACCGCGCCGATCTCTCGGTCGCCCAGGCCCTGGCAGATCAGGTCGAAGACGCGGCGCTGCGCCGGGGTGAGACCCGCCGAGCGCGGCGCGACCCCGGCTGCAGCCGTCTTGCGGATTTCGGCCGCGACCGAGCTTTCGGGGAAGCCCTCCACGGCCTCGGCCGCGAGCTTGAGCCACGCACGTTCGCCGGTCACGGCATCGAGCCGCAACGCCGCAGCGGCGGCGCGCCACGCATAACCAATCGACTCGAAGATCGAATAACTGCTTTGCAGCAACGTTACGGCGGCAGTCCGGTCGCCGGCGACCGCGAGAACCGTCCCCCGTGCATACTTTTCCATTGCCTGCAGGCGTTTGTCGTGGGAGAGTGCCAGGCGCGGCGAAAGCGCCACCGGAATTAGCTGGTAAATATCCAGGAGCCGGTTCGCCGTCGCGAGATCTCGATCTGCAGCGATCTCGACAAGATTGAGCAGCGCGACGCGCTCCTCGCCGGGAGAGATCCATTCTATTTCCTGCGCGCTTGAAACGGCATGACGCAGCAGCGCGTCGGCGCTGCGATTCTCGCCGGCCATTCGCGCGAGATAGGCTTGATCGGCATAACACGCGGTCACCCACATCGCCGAGGGCGCGATATCGCGGGCGAAAAACGAATAGTGCATCGCCGTCTCGTGCATCCCGCGCAGCGCATACGTCCACGCGAGAATGCGAAACGTCATGAAGCGTTCCTGTTCGAGGTCGGTCGTCCAGGGAATGGATTGCACGGCTTTCGACGCAAATTCGAACGCACCGGGTGCGGCGATCTCTCGCACGAGATTCACGAACGATCGCGTCGTTGTGGCGAGCATCGATACGTCGCAACCGGCCGGCGTTTGCATGTGCGCGATCGCGGCCTCAAGCCGGCGCAGCTGCTCGCGATAATCGCCGCGTAATGCCGACGCCCACGAGCGGCCGGAAAGCCAGCGCCCGTAAAGGTGCGGTGTCGAGCTCACGTCGATACTCTCAAGTGCGCTCTCCATCGCGGTGGCATTGCCTTCGTTCCAGGCGAGGAGCGCCTTGGCGTAAGCGACTTCGAAGCGCGCCTCGATGCTCGAGGGTGCGTCGCCCAGGTCCGCAAGGACGCGCCGTCCTCGCCCGGCAGAGCCGTACAACAAGTGGCACTGGGCCTCTACCGCCCGTAAGAGCGCGCGGTCGTCGCGGTCTGCCGGCGCCACCTTCGCAATTGCGAAGAGTGCGTCGTCATAAGAGCCCAGGCGTGCGTAGGCCTGAACCTGGAGAACCCTTTCCGCAAAGGTTGATGAACTCTCGGCCATGCGAATGCACGCCGAGAGTTCACCCTTTCTAAATAGTTCGCGCGGTCCCAATGCTTGGCTCCTTACTCAGTGCAAGCGACGCTCCAGCAGACTCCGCGCGTGCGAAGCCTTGTTAAACCGTGAACGTATCGTTAACTCCGTGAGTTCCAATTTCGGCTAAATGCAGCGTTACCGCCGCGGTCTGAACCATGGGGCCGCCCGGCGTGTCGTCCGGCTGCGGGCCGAATAAGGAGAGAATAAGCCACAGAAAAGGTGCCATGTTAGTCGTTTTACCTCAAGCAGCGCGTGGGGGGTTTGGCAGCGAGCAGCCGGACGCGAGAGCCATGAAATTCGACGTCCGAATCAACCCGGTAATGCTCGCAGACATATCGTTCGAGCGTGGTGCAGCCGAATGCGATGTTGGCGGAGTTACACGCGCCGGCCGTGACGAGCCACATGCGGGCTTGCCGCGGCATGGCCGATTCCAGTTGGTCGGCGCTGCGGACGACGAAGGCCGTAACGTCGTAACGATGGTAGTCGACCGCTTCAGGGATCGCCACGATCCGGTTTGGTCCGCGATAGTAGTACTGCAACGGCAATGCGTTCTCGGCCTCAAAGACGGCGATTGGTTCGCCGGGCCGTTCGTTTCCTTCGAGATAGCGCGTGACGCGAATCCAATCGCCGGAGTTTGCTCCCGAAGCGTACGTTCGTCCAAGGCTTGCTAAAGAGAGTAGAACGACCGCGACGCACCAGCCGAGCCCGACGCGCGCGCGGCTCTCCGCCGGCAGCGACGCAATCAACGCGAAGACGCTCAGCGTCGCCGGCACGTATAACGATGCCGCGTGCCGATCGAGGATATGTACGCCGCCCGCGTATGCGCCGGCGGCAAACAGAACGGCAGCGCATCCGGTCATGACCACGATTGGACCGCTGCCGGTCGATTTGAGCGACGGTCGAAGGATAACGAGCGCGACCGCCCCCGCCAAAGCAAGGCCCGCGTAGACGAGTTTTGCGTGCGCGAACGGTAGCGGCAGGACGTAACGAAATATTATCCCGCCGAGTACGGCGAGCGTGTGCGGCAGCGATGGCGCGGCAAACCCTTCCTTGAAGTTTTGCACTTGCCCGGGCACGATTGCGACCATCGGGGCAAACGCCGCCGCTCCGATCGCTCCGGCTAAGAGAAAACGCCAAAAGGCACGCCGATGGAACAGCAGCAGGGTAATACCTTGCGCCGCGATTAGAAAGGCTAAGTAATATTGCGTGTAGAGCGCGGCCGCGACGCAAAATGCGTAGGCCGCTGCCGGCCCGACACCCGGCGACTCCGACAAGAAGGCATCGTGGTAGGTCAGCAGCAGCAACGCGGAGAGCAGTACGATCAGCCCGTACGCGCGCAGGTCGACCGCCGCGTAAATAATGAAGGGATTGAACGCTACGACCGCCGTCACCAGGGTCGCGTTGCTGTTGGGAAGGTAGCGGCGGCACAAGAGCGGTACGAGCCCCACCGTCGCCGCGATGCAGAGTACTGAGAAGAGCCTCAGGAAGAAAACGCCGTCGCCAAAGTGACGCAGCAAGTTGATGATCAGGAAGTAGAGCGGCGCGTTCTGTTCGAAGCCTATCGCCGCGTTAAAGGCATAGGAGAGGCTCGCCCCCGTGGTGTGGAGAGTATACGCCTCGTCCTGCCAAAGGTTGAGCGCGTAAGCGAGCGGGACCGAGATCGCCAGATTTCCGAAAATGAAAAGCTCGGGCGAAATCCGGTGCGAAGCCGTCCGGCGAAGCTCCTCGGCGTGAGTCACCGGCGAATTATACGCGGGGCCGGGGGCTGCGCCAACGTCTCGATGGACCATGAGCCCCTGAAGCAAAGGTCCCGATGGGCGGGTGGGCCATACGCCGGGAACAGGGTTCGCGCGCACCTCGCGCCGCTCAACCCGGCTGACGTATGCTGGTATTCATGAGAGAACGAACGGCGGGAGTGGCCTTCGCGGGCATCTCGTTGTTGCTTTGCTTCGCTGCATTCGCGCTGGCCGCGCGCGGCGAAGTTCAGCATCAAAGCTTCAAGGCATTTTACTGCGGCGCAACGGCGGTGCGGGAGCGCCACGATCCCTACCTGGTCGAGCCGCTGCGCACGTGCGAGCGATCGCTCGAGCAAGATGCGATGCCGCAGGGATACGTCGAGCCGGCGCCGCTTCCGGGATATTCGCTCGCCGTCTTCGTTCCACTGACGCTGCTCCCGCCTAAACTCGCTGCCGAGCTCTTCGCGCTGCTTCTGGCCCTTGCTTCGGTCCTCGCCGCTCGATGCTTGGCGGCATCGCTGCACGGGCGCGACTGGGCAATTCTTTTGGCTTTCACGCCGTTGACGTTGCTCAACGTTGCGTATGGTGAGGTCCCTCCGCTCGCTCTGCTGGCGATCTGCGCCGCCGGGTATTTGTTGGTCAAGCAGCGGCCGATGCTCGCCGGTCTCGTCGTCTGCTGCGCCCTCATTCAGTCCAACGTCGGCGCGCCCGCGGCTTTAGCGGTCTTCATCTTCGCGCCCCAGTCGCGGCGGGCGATACTCTTAGGAGCCTTTGTCCTGGCGGCAATCAGCTTCGCCGCCCTCGGCCCGGCACAAAACGTCGAGTACTTTGCCAAAGTTCTACCGGGAATGGCGCGTGCGGAAATTGCCGCGTCCGATCAATATAGCTTGGCCCATCTGCTCTATGCCTCCGGCCTTTCGACCGGCACCGCGCTTCTTATCGGACAGATTTGGTTCGTCTGCATCGCCGCGATCGGCATAGCGCTGGCTCAGCGTCTGATGAAGGCAACGGGCAATCCGGCGTTGCTCGCGCTCATTCCCCCGGCCGCAGTGCTCTTCTTCGGCATCTATCTACACGACATTCAACTGCTCATTGCATTGCCGGCCGCCGTTGCCGTCGCCACGATCGCACCCAATGGATTCGCCCGGACGCTGGCAACCGTAGGTCTCGCGCTTTTAGCTGTGGTCTGGACACAGCCTCTGCGCGGCGCCGTTGCAGCGATCGACGCCGCCGGCGTTGCCGGGGCGATCCTCGCCGTTCTCAACGGCGCCGTCGTCAGACGCGTCACCGTCGCTGGAGCTGCGATCGGCGTAACGCTCGTACTACTCGTTCTTCTCCACCACTTCGCGCCGCCGCTGACGGCCGCTGCCGTCGTGACGCACGACTTCAGCGCGTTGTCAAACGAGCTTTCCCCGGTAGCTTGGGCGCGATACTTGTCCGCCACGCCTGCCTTAACTCGCTCCACCTTCGAAGCGCAGGCCGCGGCATGGCTCGGTCTCTTCGGCGTGCTGGCCGGTGCGGCCGCCGCCTCGGTTAAGCCAGCCCGATCCTAATCGCGTGCACGGCTGCTTGCGAACGTGCCGTGCAGTGAATCTTGGCAAAGATGTGGCTGACGTGATTCTTGATTGTTTTCTCCGATAAGACCAGCCGTCGGCCGATGTCGCGATTGGAGAGACCCTGAGCGATGAGCCGGATGATCTCGCGCTCGCGCGGCGAGAGCTCGTTGGTCAGCCGCTTCGACGGACCGCGGCGGCGCAGCAGCGAGGCCGCAACGCGCGGATCGACGTAGCTCTGTCCCTCGCCGAGGGTTTTGATCGCGGCGACGAGTTCTTGCAGCGAGGAGTCCTTAACGATGTAGGCGTCGGCGCCGGCACAGAGGCAATGCTGCATCAGCTCGCCTTGCGTATGCGCCGAGAGGGCGCAGATCCGAGCGTCGGGCGCACGATTCTTCAACAGGTCGACGACGTCGTCGATCTCTTCGGTGTCGATGTCCACGATGACGATATCGACGTCTTTGGTTAGCAGAGCGGTGTCACGCTCGGCTGCGATCCCGACCACTTTGATGTCGGGGTCGGCCGAAAGCACCTGCGCCACCGCCTTCGCGAAAAGTATTTGCTTTTCGATGATGACGACGCGCAGCGGCTTAGCGGCCGGAGTAGTATTAGCAGGTCGTTCTAAAACGCCATTCAGTCCCATGGCTCAAGTTTGCCATGGCCCGGGACCGCCCACAACCCGGATTCTCTGTGAGACCTTCGTCCCGGATCAACCAGGGCCCACTACTCGAAAAGGGCCCAAACCGGGGCGAATACGCCCTCTCGTTAGTAACAAAGTATCACCCAGTGGTGATAAAGTGCTACACGAAAAATCCTAGAGACCGCAAGCGGCTTTTGTCGGACTCGGCGTCGCCCGACGCCTCACCGTTTGTCGCGCGCTTGGCCTTGACGGCAGGCCAACCCAGCAAAACGGCGATCATTTCCGTTCGATTGCGAGCGTGCGTTTTTCCAATCATGCGCGCGATGTGATCGTTGACGGTCGACTCGGCAAGCCCGAGCGCGCGCGCGATCTCGGCGACGGAACGTCCATCCAATAACTCATGAAGCACCTGCATCTCGCGCGACGAGATTCCAAAGCTCGCCGCAACCGAGCCGGTGTCGTGGGCATCTTCGTAGACGCTCAAAAATACGCCGGCGTAAA
>CAZMPP010000099.1:0-8940 GCA_964568035.1 uncultured bacterium | reverse complement strand
TTCGGCGACTCTGTGTACGGCATCGCTTTTCTAGGGAACGATCATGGCAGCGGTCTCGATCTCGGTGGGTAGCCGCGTGAAGGATAGAGGGAGGCTATTGGCAGAGTCGGGGGCAGTAACTCTGATTGATGACAAGATTAACAGCTTTCATTTAGAGAGTCGCCGCTAAATAGTCGCAACTTCCAAACGTAATCTCCTAGGCACCTGAATCCTCAGCTAATGCTGGGGATTCTTTTTATTTTTGCCGTAGTTCGGTCATTCCAAGCAAAGGCCCAAATTGCTCGCGCGCTACTTCATAGCACTCGCACGATGCCTCTTCTAGGCCTCCCCGGTTAAGAATCACGATATGTCCGCGAGCGTAACGGATAAACCCCGCGTGTTGGAGGGCCGCCGCCGCGATCGTTACGCTCGAGCGGCGCGCCCCCAGCATCATAGAGAGGTATTCGTGGCTAAGCGCAATCTTATCGGAATTCACCCGGTCGTGTGTTAATAAGAGCCAGCGGGCGCACCGCTCGTGTACGCTATGCTTACCATTGCAGGCGGCGAGCTGCCCGAGCATATTGACGTACGCTTGAAGAAATCGATCGAGAACGCTGCGAAACCCATCGTCCTCGGCGCTGAGCAATCTTCTAAAGTGGTCGCTGCTAATGACGACGGCGCGCCCGGGAACCTGGCAATAACTCTCATTGGCGGACGACGTCGCTCCGAGCAGCAGTGGGATTGCCGATACACCTTCTCGTCCTACGGTTCCAACCTCGATCGACCCGCCATCACGCATCTGGGTTACGACGGAAAGCACGGCATCGATTGGAAAATAGACTTCACGTATTTCGCGCCCCGCCTCGTAGATCTGCTGAGGCGTGTCGAGGTCGATCAGCTTCCCCGTTTCGAGTACTTCGCCGATCATAGAACCGCTTAAGCCGGCTAGGATCGCGTTTTCCTTGAGCGTGGCTCGCGTCAGCGTCAGTACCCGGCTCAATAGGAAGCCGCCCGCCTAAGAATGGTGGGGTAAAATCTCTCCCTGGAATGTACGCCTGGGAGGTTCACGCGCGTAACTCCGTTTCAGACCGGCCAAACTCGCCAACGCTTAATCAGCCAGCTTTCTCTAAGCCAGCCACTTAAGGACCATTCGATGCGGCAGTCTGGTCCGGCGCCCGGAGTCTGCTTGCCCTTCGAGAAAGTCCGTCTCGGGCTAGCTTGATCAACTAGCCTTTTCGAGCCAGCCGCACCCAGACCCTGCGGGCTCTATGACGTCGTGCGTCGCGCTTGGCTCCGGCGACACTTGCGGCCGCCGGAGCTTCATATGACTTTAGGCCGTGGCCTTAACTCGGTTGGGATCGACTTTTACGCCCGGGCCCATGGTGCTCGCCAGCGTAACGCTGCGAAGATAGGTTCCCTTCGCGCCCGACGGCTTGGCGCGAATAATTGCATCGAGTAGCGTCACGACGTTCTCCACCAGATGCTCGTCGTCAAAGCCGGCTTTGCCGACGATGGTGTGGATGATCCCGCTCTTATCGAGACGGAACTCGACCTTGCCGGCCTTGATATCGCGAATTGCCGCGCCGATGTTCGGCGTCACCGTTCCCGCTTTGGGGTTGGGCATCTTTTGTGCCAGGATGCGTCCGAGTTCTTTACCGACCTGCGCCATCATATCGGGTGTGGCGACGGCTACGTCGAACTCGGTGAAGCCGGCCTTGACGCGATCGATGAGATCCTGGTCGCCGACGATGTCGGCGCCGGCCTCTTGCGCCGCCTTGGCGTTGTCGCCCTTACTGAAGGCAATGACGCGCACCGTACGGCCCGTTCCGTGCGGAAGCAGGACCGTGCCGCGGACGTTCTGGTCGCTCTTCTTGGGGTCGACGCCCAGACGCACGTGCGCCTCGACCGTTTCGTTGAACTTTGCGTTGGCGTTCTTCTTGACGATCGCGATCGCTTCGGGAGTCGAGAAGAGGCGAGCCACATCGTAGCTGCTCGCGAGCGTCTTAAAACGCTTACCGTGATGTTGCGGCATCTTACGCCTCCACCTCGACGCCCATCGAGCGCGCCGTTCCGGCGACGATCTTCTTGGCGGCGTCAATGTCGTTGGCGTTGATGTCGGGCATCTTCACCTTGGCGATATCTTCGAGCTGCGACTGCGTCAGCGTCCCGACCTTATTGCGGTTGGGCTCTTTGCTGCCCGATTCGATCTTCAGCGCCTGCTTGATGAGGAACGACGCCGGCGGCGTCTTGGTAACGAACGTAAACGTCCGGTCCTCATAAACGGTGATCTCGACGGGAATGATCATGCCGGCCTGCGAGGCAGTACGCTCGTTGTACTGCTTGCAGAAATCCATGATGTTGAGCGAGTAGGGTCCGAGTGCCGGACCGATCGGCGGCGCGGGCGTTGCCTTGCCTGCCGGAATCTGTAGGCCAATCTTGCCCACAACCTTCTTAGCCATGTCTTCTCCTTAACGAAGCGTTACGAACGTTTCTCCCCCTACTAAATTTTCGGCCCGAACCCGGGGTCAGCATTCGGCCAAACCTAACTTACGTTGTCACCCTGAGCCTGTCGAAGGGCTGTCGAAGGGTGCTTAGACCTTCTCCACTTGGAAGAACTCCAGCTCGACCGGAGTTTCCCGGCCGAAGATGGAGATCAGCGCGCGCAGGCGTTCCTTTTCGGGAGCGATCTCGTCGACGACGCCGGTGAAGTCGAAGAACGGTCCCGACGTCACCTTGACGCGGTCGCCCTTATTGAAGTCGATCTTGAGCTTCGGCGCTTCGATGCCCATCTGCTTGAGGATCGTTTTGACTTCCTTATCCTGCAGCGGCACCGGCTTCTCACCCGGACCCGGACTACCGACGAAGCCCGTTACGCCCTGCGTGTTGCGCACGACGTACCAGGATTGATCGTCCATGATCATCTCTACCAGAACGTAGCCGGGGAAAACTTTCTTGGGCGTGATCTTGCGCTTGCCGTCTTTGAATTCGACCTCGTCCTCCATCGGAACGAGCACGCGGAAAATCTTGTCCTGCATGCCCATCGAATGGATGCGGCGCTCGAGATTCGCCTTGACCTTATTCTCGTAACCCGAATAAGTGTGCACGACGAACCAGTTGCGGTTGTCCTTCGGCTTGGGACCGGTCGGCTCGCCCTCGGCATCTTCGAGCTCGCCCTCGACTTCTTCAACCTCGGCCGCGGGCTGCTCGCCGTCGAGAGTCTCGTTGGTCAGCGTTTCCTCGGTGAGCGTTTCCTCGGTAAGCGTTTCTACGCTCGCTCCCGATGCGTCGCCCATCTGCGAGTCGTCGATGACGGTCTCGGCTTCGACTAGCGTTTCTGGGGTTTCCAGCTCGGGGTGCTCGGTGTCGTACACGATCGAGCTTACCCGGTGACGGGATGGATAACGGTAAAGAGCCATCCGAAGAGCTGATCGAGGAGGAAGGTGAACAAGCCGATGCCGACCACCAGCACGATCGTAAGGATGGTCGCTGAGATCCATTCCTCGCGCGTCGGCCAAGTGACGCGACGAAGCTCCGCGATCACGCCGCGGACAAAATCGCCTCCGCCCATGGCCTGGGCCGTTCTCTTTTGCTGTTCGTTCACCAAAGGTTCACCTTAAGAAAGTCCAACATTGTCACCCTGAGCTTGTCGAAGGGGTGGCAGGGCGGACAGGACTCGAACCTGCAACAACTGGTTTTGGAGACCAGGACTCTACCAATTGAGCTACCGCCCTATCTCGTCTCTCGATGAGCCCGGTGACAGCGGCAGAAGCGGCAGTACTTGCTGAGCTCCAGCCGGTCCGTGGTCTTTTGTTTGTTCTTTTGCGTGTTGTAGTTCCGGCGCTTACACTCAGTGCACGCCAGGACAACCATCACGCGCGTTTCTTTCTTTGCCATTCACAGTCTACCACAACATGAAGAAAACGGACCGGCGGTCCGTTCCAGTACCCCATGCTAGCATACCGGGGGAGGCTCCGCAACGGTCTTGGACGGCCTTCAGAAACCGGGCGAGCGCCCCATCACTCCGCTCGGCCGCCTCGACCGCCGACCCCGCTCGCCGGCTACTGCTGCTAAAGGGAGTCCAGCCATGGAGATTCGCGAGCGAAGTCGCCGTCTTTTTAGGCCGGCCGTCCTTTCTAATTTTGCCGGCTGCGGCGGCGGTGGCTTCCCAGCCGCCCCGCCGGCCGGACTCACCGAAGTCGCCAGTAGAGTGCGGCCCCATCATTCGCACGGGGCTCACAACTCAACCGGCATACCATGGCGATCCTCCGCAAGCGCCGCGAATGACCGAAGACGGCGCCATGGTGCTCGTCGATCAAGATCTAGTGGCACAAGGTTCGTCGGCGACATGCCGCCGAGCCGAGGTCCGAGCGGCGATCGATTTTGTTACTAATCCGCTCGTTGGCCTGTTGGTAAAAGATGACGCAGACGCGAGCATCGTAATTCTAGTTGCCGATTAGGGTCGCGATACGCGCAAGATCGTGACGACGAATACACCGCCTATCACGACGACGATCAGCAATCCCTTCGTGATCCACAATTGTCTATCGGTCATGCCGCATGCCCACCGCGCCGGTTCAATCAGGCCGCGCAGCCTCCGAACGATGTTGTAAATAAATCCACCGCAAACAAAAGCTGCATCTGCCTGCCAGAACCACGGTGGAAATAACCAAAGAGTAGGAGGTCGGAGAGACCACGAAATTAGTACGAAGAGCGACGCAGCTAGGCCAACGGCATTAACGACGATCCACGTCCGTTTGTCCCTGATCATGCTTGCCTATGCTAGAAGTGACGCTATTGGCTGACCGCGGCGCCAGCCGGCTGCGAATAGCTTTTGAAACCTCCCGCGAACGTTTTGGTAGGCTTTCCCCCGGCCGGGTACTTGAAGAATCCCACGCTAGAACCTTGAGTACAACCGTTTATGCAGAAATCCGGTCCAATGACCGTTTTTCCCTCAACCCAGAACCCTTCGATGTCTCCGTAGTCGTTCAGCACCGTCTTGCCTATAATCTTACCGCCTGCGCCGGTAGTCTGGTAAATAGCACCGAGTTCCGGGTAATCCTGATAAAGCTGATCGCCGACTGCCACATGCTTGCCATCCCACTGGACGTTGCCGGGGAAGTTGATCGTGGCACCCTTCAGTGTGATGTTCGTGAACGTCTTTTTGCCCCTGGGAAGTTCCGCAAATTGGAACGCGGTGCTGCGGCCATTCTGATCTCCATCGACGAAGAGGTTACCCTTATCGTCGTAGCCGCAGAAATACACGGCGTACATTTCGGAATCCATGTAGTACTTTGGACTGCCTTTGGCATGCGTGAAGATGGCGACGTAGCCCTGTCCGCTACCGTAAGTATCTAAAACCGTCGCAGCGAGATTACCAGTCGTCGGATCAACGGAGCACGAAACGGCATTCGCGGAGCCAATGTTCAGCGTTGCGATTGGTGTGGTTCCCCCGTGTTTGTATTCAACGGCGTTGCCCGCGCTGTTGTTCACAATCCACACGTTGCCGCTCTTGTCGGTGCAGATGCCGTCTGGATTACTAAGGCCCGTCAGCGTTCCCACCAACTTAGCCTGCGGATATGAGTAAACGAAAACCTCATTATAACTGTAGTCGGATACGTACAGTAAGGCATGAGTCGCCGCGTCGGGAGCCATCCACGAGCGGCCCCGGTCCGGGTGCCCGACCACCAAACCTTCCGTCGCGGCGCCACTCAGCCGCGACCACACGGTGTTCTGCTGGGACGAAGCCGCCGGCGCCAGTTGCAACCGGGACTCCCCACTGCAGCTACCGAGTATTGCGGCAGCCGCCGAGATGCTAATTAAGCGAACACCTATAGCTGAAGGTCTCATTCGGATGTCCCTTTTCTGCTCGAAAGCCTCGACCCGTTTCGGTATCATCTCGCGGTTCCATCTTAGCTAGGCGACAGTCGCCGAAAGGTCCGCGTGAGCCTATTTCATTTAAAACCGCCGAGCTGCGCCAACGCTTTCGTGGCCGCAGCGGAGTGGGGGCTCGCTGCGAGCTCGGCTTCTAGCGCGCCTTTGGCCACGGTGCTGTTGCCCAACTTCATCGCCAGCTCAGCCAACGCCATATGCGGTGAATAGTAATATAGGCTTGGCATTTCGACCCCGCCCACGAGCCAATCGCCGTGCGTTGCATCGTTCGACGCTGACGTCAATAGCTGCAAAGCTTGTGCACTATCGTGCTCGTCGAGTGCAATCTCGGCCTGAACCGTCCGGCGCATCGCATTTTCGATCGCAACCTTCGAGGGGCGCGCTCCCGGCGGCGCCGACACGTCAGCGAGCGCCGATTTCGCTTTCGAGACTTCGTTTAGTTTTGCAAAAGCCAGGGCTCGCGCGAACGCGATCGTCTGATCGCCGCTCTTCGCGTAAGGAACGTCGGACACGGCTTGCCATTCGCCCGCAGCGACCAGCGCTCGAGCAAGCATCGCCGGAATGGCGGCGCGGCGCGCGACGGCGACGGCATCGCCTGCGTGCCCGGTTTGGATCATTGCATAGAGCAAGAATGCGACGTTATGGGCGTGATAGTAGCGGGGTGCGCTGTAAAATCCCGGGTGACAGCAATCGATTGCGGCATAATCCATCCCCACGGACCGTTGCCCAACGTCGAAGGCTTCCTGGTACATGCCCACGTCGAAGAATGTATGCCCCGGCATGTGCGTGAGGTGCGAATCCTCGGGCGGGAAATTGAAAGCCGCGAGTTGCGTCGCAGCGGGGACTGCCGCGTTCGACTGATTCGCGATTTGCGCCGTGTGAACGTAAAAGTGCAGTAGCCCGACGTGTTTTGGAAATTTCGCGAGACTGGATTCGAAGTAGGGCAGCAACGCGGCAACGGTTTTCACGAAGGCTGCTCGTTGCGCCGCCGTCCAGCCTTCGCGGTTTTCGCCGAGATCTCCGACGGCGACGTAGAGCGCGGCTTCCGCGTAGAGCGCCGCCGCGTCGGGATCGTTCGGATACGCTTCGGCGATGCGCCGCAAGGCATCACGGTAATTTACGAGCAATGCCGCCGGCGTGGCTTTCGTCTTGTCGTTGAATCGCGCCACGGCGGCCTCGATGAGCAGGCCGTCCTCCGCAGAAGCGTTGGCCTCCTGCGCCTGCGCCCGCACGATCGCGTAGCGGGCTTGATCGTCACGGTCGTCCGTCGGCGGAACGTTTAAATTCGGTGCGTTGCTCAATGCGATGCCCCACCATGCCATCGCCATCTGCGGATCAAGATCCGCTGCCGTATAGAACTCGTGGTTGGCCGCCTCCGGGTTATAGGCATAATAATCAAGCAGACCACGGTCGAATGCGGCTTGCGCGGCGGCATTCGAAGAGACGGCATGGTGGATGATCGGCGTGGGCCGCGGCGTCTCGCTGCCTTCCTCCTGAGCGAACGCGGTCAACGGCGCGCAGAGCAGAAAAACGAACAGCAATCCGGTCTTCAATGCGGAAGCCCTTTCTTGCCCGGGGCGTTTCTTCTAGGGCCGAGCGCTCCCTTCGCTCGAGGAGCCTAGCGCGTCGGTGAAACGGAAACGGCGACTCCCCACTCGCCGCGCGTTCTTGGCTACTCCCTAACGGCTGGGGCGATGGAAACGGTTACGCCGCGAAATGAAACCGGGCAAAATGGCGATAGCGCGCTTGTACTTTGCCGCTAAGCGGGTCGGCAGTTGTCTCGCCGCAAACGGTGGCTCGACGCGTAGCTCTACGGGCTAGATGGCAGTGGAGAACAGGCAAGCAAAAACCCTTAACGCATGAGCTCTTTTGTGGTGCGCCCGGCCAGAATCGAACTGGCAACCTTGGGCTTAGGAGTCCCCTGCTCTATCCAGATTGAGCTACGGGCGCGCACGTGGTTTCCCTTATTTCACAAGACTTTTCGCAGCATTCACTTGGTAGACGTTCGCGATTCGAACCGGCCCCGGTTGCCATTCGGTTGCCGTCCAAATCCGGGGCGGGTTTCTGACCGTCAATTCTGACCGGCCGTACGGCGCGCCTCCGCGGCCGCGATTGCCTCCTCGATGCCCGCAACGGCTCGCTCCTGGGCACCCGCGACGACGTGCCCATAGACACGCAGCGTCACTCCCGGGTCCGCGTGGCCGAGCAGGGCGGCGACCGTCCTAACGTCGTTACCGGCGACCAGCGCCTGGGTTGCGCAAAAGTGCCTGCAAGAGTGGAGAGAGATTCCCTTGGCCTTGATCCCCGCCGTGCGCGCTAAGGTCGCGAACGCCTTGGAGATAGCGTCGAGGTCGAGCATGCCACCGAGTTCGTCAGCGAAGACGAGACCCTGGTCGGCGTAGCGATCGCGGTTACGCATCTTCTCCTCACGCTGGGCGGCGCGATGACCCCGGAGCGCCTCGATCGCGAGGTGGTTTAGCGGGACCACGCGCTCCCTTCCGCTCTTCGTAGACTTGATGAAGGTGTGCCCCTTGCGATCCTCGCCAATGGCCTGACGCACTCCGGCGATGCCGCGCTCAGTGTCTATCGCATCCCAAGTCAGTGCGCCAATTTCGCCTCGACGCATTCCCGTCGTGACCGCTAGCACAAAAAACGAGTAATGCTCCGACGCCTCGGCAGCTGCGAGGAACGCCGCTACTTGGTCCGCTGTGAGAGCGCGTACCGGCGATGGAGCGGCCTTTGGCGCAATCTCCATCTCCTTTCGCGCTACGTTACGCGCTACGATTTCTTTGCGCTCGGCCCAACCAAGCATTCGGTGCATGAGCCGATGGATGCGAAGCACTGTAGTCGCCCCGAGCGGGCGGCCGTAGCGCTCTTTTGTGGCGACCGTCCCGTCTTGTTTCCTGGTTCGCTTCTCATAGCGAATCTTTTCGGTACGAAGCTTCGCGTAGAGTTCCGCCAAGTGCGCCGGCTTCAGCTTTGATGCCACGACGCCGCCAATGGAGGGTTCGACGTGCATCCGTAGGTGCTCTTCATATCGAGAGACCGTTTGACCAGCAAGCTCCGGCGCAA
>CAZMPP010000098.1:0-8980 GCA_964568035.1 uncultured bacterium | reverse complement strand
GCTGGCTCGCAATCACCGCAATACAGGCAAAAAATATCGCTGCCGCGGCGACGGATACCATGAGGTTCGTGCTACTTCGGGGTTCCGGCGAAATAGTTGGCCGCCACCGCGCCGAAGATAATGGTGACGATTGCCGGAATCATGAAAAAGACCATCGGAAAAACCATTTTTACCGGCAGCTTGGCTGCCATCTCTTCGATCAGCATGATGCGTTGATGACGCGCGTCTTCGGCCAGATCGGTAAGCATTTTGGCGATGTTGGCGCCCAAGCGCTCGGCCTGCGTCATTACGCGCAGCGCGTTGCGGAAAGCCTGATGGTTGGTGCGCTCCCCGACTGCGCGCAAAGCGTCTGCGCGCGCCCGTCCCAGCCGAATCTGCGAAAGGGCCTCTTTAATTTCCTCGCCGATCGGTCCCGGCACCGCTTCTGCGGCGTAGGCGAGCGCGGAGTTGAGTGCGAGTCCGGCCTGCACTGTCGACGCCACCATGTCCAAAAACTCGGGCAGCGCTTTCTGAATTGCACCTTTGCGGGTTTCGGCGGCACGGTTGAGCGTGAAAAATGGCATGTAACCGCCAAGGAAAGTCATGAAGGCAACCAACGGCACCAAGAACTTCCCATCGAGTCCGAAGAACCTCCAACTTAACAGGCCGGCAAACGCGCCAAAACACGCACCTGCGACAATGCGCAGCGCAAACTTCGTGGGCGTGGTCGTGTACCAGCCTGACTCTGCTAGCCGCATCCCGAGTGCCATGCGCCGCTCCTGAGTGAAGACGCGCTGCATTAGCGGCGACTGCAAATCGTCGCGCCTGTATGGATCGCGTGCCTTCAGCTCTTCAAGCTGTTCGGAGAGGACGTTCTTTGTCGGCAACAGCGAGAGCGCGAAGAGAAAAACCGAGACCCCAAAGAGCAGCGGAATCAGGAGGCCGACCCAGGGCGCTGAAATTAAGCCGGGCATTATACGTCCATCTTCATGATGACCTTGAGTGAAAAGTAGGCCATTACTTCGAGGCCGAGTACCAGCCCCATAACGATGTGGCCGATCCAGGTATAAAGGAGCGCGTGCGACATATTCGGCTGTGTGCTTGCGATAAAGGCTCCCAGAGCGACCGGTATCGCCATCAGCACCCAGGCGCTCATCCGTCCCTCGGCCGTAAGCGATGAGGTCTTGCGCTGGACTTGGCGGCGAGCCTTGATCGTGTCGGCCAGCTGATCCAGAATGCGCGCCAAGTCTCCCCCGGTCTCAGCCTGCACGCGAAAGACGCGGGAGATCATCATGGATTCGTGGCTCGGCATGCGCGCCGCCAGATCGTCGATCGCGTCGTAGATGCTCACGCCGATGTTCGTCTGTCCGATGACGCGGCGAAACTCGTAGCGTGCTGGATCAGGTAGCTCGTCAATGACGATGGCCAAAGATTGACGCAGGCCAAGGCCGACCCGCAGGCCGCCGCCGATTAGCCGCATTGCGGGCTCGAGCTGTGTGATGAAGGCGTCGAGGCGGCGCTGCATGCAGAATCGCACGAAGCCCGAAAAGCCGAGGACGGCGATGGCGACGATGGTCGCCAACAGCACTAGCGAAAACACCAGCGACGTGTGCATCACCAAGACAATCGAAATCCACGCGATGATCACAATCGCTGAGACGGTAAGGACGATCTCCTGCGAGCTCAAGCGAATGCCGGCGCGGTCGAGCTTTTCGGAGAATCCGCGTACGCGCGCGGTTGCACGCTCGTTAAGCTGGTTCCAGATGGAGAAAAAGGCGAAGAAGACCGTCGCAGTGACGCCGGCAAAGACGGCAATTGGTACGAGGGCGGTTACCATAACACCGGCATCGGCTTCAGTTGGTTAAGGTCGCGATGATCGTAGGGAACTCCATACTCGGCGAAGCGCTTGAGCGAGACCGGCTGCACGCCGGTATAGCAGAAATCGCCGACCACCTTGTTGTCGTCGTCTATGCCATGCTGGGCGAAGCGCACAACCTCTTGCATGGTCACGATATCGCCTTCCATGCCGACGACTTCGCTTACGCCCAAGACTTTGCGCGTGCCGTCGCGCATGCGGGACGTGTGCACTACGAGGTCAAGCGCGCTGGCAATCTGTTCGCGGATCGCCCGCACCGGAAGGTCGAAACCGGCCATCAATACCATCGTTTCGATGCGTGAAAGTGCGTCGCGTTGGCTGTTGGCGTGAATCGTGGTCAGCGAGCCGTCGTGGCCGGTGTTCATCGCCTGAAGCATATCGAGCGCTTCGGCACCGCGGCACTCGCCGATGATGATGCGGTCGGGGCGCATACGGAGGGCGTTGCGGAAAAGATCGCGGATACGAATTTCCCCTGTTCCCTCAACGTTTGGTGGCCGCGACTCCAGTCGCACGACGTGCGACTGGTTGAGCAGAAGCTCGGCGGCGTCCTCGATGGTGACGATACGCTCGCGATCGGGCAAGAACGACGAAAGTACGTTGAGGAAGGTCGTTTTACCGGAGCCCGTGCCGCCGCTGACCAGGCAGTTGAGGCGCGCTTGTACTGCCGCCTGGAGAAAATCCATCACCGGGCGCGGCACGGCGCCGATCGAAATCAGGTCGTCGGCCGTTAAACGGTGCTGGCCGAAGCGGCGAATCGTGAGCGACGTACCGTCAATTGCGACCGGTTCGATGATGGCGTTGACGCGCGAGCCGTCGGGCAGGCGTGCGTCAACCATCGGCGAGGCTTCGTCAATGCGCCGGCCCAGCGGCGTGATGATGCGTTCGATGATTAGGCGTAGTTGCCGGGCTTCGCTGAAGCGCTTTACAGATCGCTCGATCACACCGTGGCGCTCGACGTAAATAATGTTGGGTCCGTTGACCATGATTTCGGTCACATCCGGATCCTTCATTAAATCTTCGAGCGGTCCGAGGCCCAGCGCCTCATCAACGATCTCTCGGCGCAGCTCGGCGAGTTCTTCGGCTGAACCTTCGAAGTGTCCCTCGCCGGCAAGTGACGCGGTAATGCCTTCGACTTTTAGACGGAGTTCGGCGAGCTTCGCTGCGTCGGTGTGCGCCTGGCTTGCCGAAACCAGATCGAGTTGCCGGAGCAATGCCTGGTGCACCTGCTGTTTGATGGCATCGCGCCGCGGGTCAATGTGTGGCCCTTTGGAGTGTCCGTTAGTACGCGGCGCTACCGTGCGGCGCAGCGGGATCTGCGAATCCCCGACCGGCGACGTCGACGAGGGCTGCAACCCGTCAAGCGTAGCCTCGACCGGAACGGACTGCAACTGGCGTGCCAGCGTGGCAATGGCTTTGGCGTAGTGCCGCTGCGAACTCGGCGGGACCTCGGCAATGACTTTGCCTCCGACCGTGCGTTCCATATCGCGAACCGACATGGAGTTCTCGATGCGCGAGTTACTGACCAGAACGATGCGCGCTTGCGGAATGCCGAAACGCTGAAGCTCTCCGTACATCGCGCGCGCGCCGGCGACGCCCAGCAGAGTCGGCTCGATAACGAGCACAACGCGCGTGGCTCGTTGGATGAAGGGCCGCACCGCAGCGGCAAATGGTTGCGGTGCGTCGACCATGGTTAAGTCAAACCCGGTCATCACTGCCGCGACTTCTTCGACGGTATCGGCATCGAGCCCGAAGCCGGCATCGTAGCGGTCGGCGAGCTCGACTAAAGTGACGCCGTTGAGGCGGACGCGCGAGATCGGCGAAGTTCCCCGCGCCGCCGAGAGGGTACTGATCGCTTCGAAGATCAGGCCGACGCTACGGCGTCCGGTAAGATCGCCATCGACGACCGCGGGGTTACCATCCTGCGCGATTGCACGCGCCAGTTCGGCGCAGAGCGTGGTCGTTCCAACGCCCCCCTTCGCACCGACGAACAGCGCGACGCGCGGTTGGCTCATTGGTGCGCGGCTGCGGTTCCGGGATCTACGATTTGATCGCCGACGATCAGTTCGACGGGGGTAACCAGTCGTTGCATCGTCGGTTTAACCGGCGCAGCCGGCGCGGCGGGGGCCGGCGGTGCGGGCGCGGCCGGCGCAGCTTGCGCACTGTTGCCGGTGATCTGGAGCGTTTCGGCCACTTCGGTGCGCGTCGGTTCGCGTGGCGAGCGCAGCGCCAGCCGCAGCGTTGCGTTGGAATCGGCCCAAGCTAAAAGGTCGGCTTGGCGCGGAGTAACTTCAAGCGTCACCGTCGCGGCCTGCTCTTCTTGCGGCGACGGCGTCGCTGACGGATTCTCTAGGGCGTTACCAACTGCCAAAACACGAATCGCGCGGAAAATGGTTACCGCCTTGGGCGGCGGCCCGGTGTTTTTCGAGGGTGGGATGGCAATTACGTCGACGCGGTCACCCGGCTGTACCAAGCCGGCCACGTCTTTGACGCGATCCACTGGAATACTCACTGCGCGCATGCCCGGCTCGAGACGAACCGGCAGGGCCGCGGCGACATTTGTGCCGACCTTCGACGACGTAATCTGGCCGCCGTTTGGAATAGTGATGAGCGCCAGCGCGCCGATGGCCTGACTCGGGTCGGCGATGGCATCGGGATCTACGCCTTGCGCGGGGCGCATTTGCTTACTGACCATCTCGGCCGTGATGCGCGCGCGTGCCGGAATCTCTTGCGTTGCGACGAGCACCGCGCGTTGCGTATTGTTCGCCGGTTTGAGCGCCGAGAGATAGGTCAGCGTCAACCATCCGGTACCCACGGCAAGGATGATCGCGATTAAAAGCGTCGTGCGTCGAGTATTCACGCGTTAATCCTCAAGAATGGAAGTAGGCTCTGCGCCAGCGCCACGGCAGTGGCCCCGAAAACAAAGGCCAGCGCGTAAGGCAGGGTGGCGCGCTTGGAACTGATGCTCGGTGCGCCGCCGGCGGCCAACAGCACGGCGCGCGAAAGCGTCGGGCGCGACTCGGGGCGGACGGCCATATAGAGGAGGGCGAGAATCCCGCCGCCGATGGCCGAGTAAAGCAAGAACGATATGCACAGTGGATAGCTGAGCATGCCGGAGGCCGCGATGGCGAGCTTGATGTCGCCGCCACCGATGCCGCCACGTGCGTAAATCAGGGTGCCACCGGCGGTCAGAGCTGCCATGACGGCTACGCTGAGCAGCACGGCCGATGGGCCGTTAAAGGCATGAAGGATGAGGGCCGCGAGGGCCAGCGCGCCTGTAAGAAAGTTGGGAATGCGGCGCGAGCGGATGTCGTAAAAACTGGCCGCGATACAAACGGCGAGTGTCAATGTGATAGCGACGGTCATTAGCGTTATCGGGAAGAGAGGCGCGATCGCACTCCGATTCGCGCCCCCCAACCCTTGCTTTATGTCAGAGGGAGTTAGCGACGTTCGTGAACAGGGTGCTCAGTTTGCTACCGACCTGCGTGACGCCGACGAGGGCTACGAGCGCGATGAGGCTGACCAAAAGGCCGTACTCAACCATCGTGGCGCCCTCTTCATCGCAAATCATCGATTTGAGGGTATGTAACATTGCATCTCCTTGAGTTGGTTGGTGAGTGAGTAGGAGTATCTCTGACTAGATCGAGGTGGCTGCCTGGCCGAACAGCGAGCTTAGGCTGCCGCCCAGCGTCTGCACTGCGCCCAGAGCGACGAGCGCGATCAGCGCAACCAGAAGGCCGTATTCGACCATCGTGGCGCCCTCTTCATCGCGAATCATCGACTTGAGGATGGTTAACATTCCGTCCCTTTCATTTACCAGATGCCGCCCGGTATAGCCTCAAATGGAACGTTGGCCCCGGGATTTGCTTGATGTACTAAGAGCTCCGCACTTGCCGATGTTACGCCCGGCGTCGATGTCGCCAGTACGTTGATGAAGGAGTCGCGCACGTAGTCGGGCGCTATCGGCACGATAGCTTGGAACTTCCCATCCGGCCCTGCCGTCAGGTCGTGACGGCTGAGCAGTACGTTGGGTAAGTCGGCAGAGAGCGTCGCGAGAAGCGTTATTCGCACGGGTGCCGTCGGCGGCGCCTCGCCCGTTATAAGTAATGCTTCCGCCCCCTTGAGCTGGATAACGTTGAGGACGATCGTGCCGTGCAGTTCCGGCGCGCTAACCTGCTGCTGCTCTGCGTTCACCTCGGCCGCTACCCGTGCTTCCTGGGCAGAGACGAGTCCTTGCGCTTGCCGTGCTAGTTGGATGATGTGTGTGGCAAGCTTCTGTGAAACGTAGATGTCGTTGGATGTATAGCGCGGAGTAACGGCAGTTACTTCGACACGATCGTCCACTTCGTATAGGTTGTCGCCGGGGCGAACAACCAGTACGATTCCTGGCCCGCTCAACTGTACGGCGCGTGTAGCCGACAGCCACGAGTACTCTAAATGAGCGTCTCGTGCTACGGTAGCGAGCGGCACTCCCTGTTCCGACGAGGCCCCGACATAAGCTGTCGAAACCAACGTACAGAGCATGAGAAGCGCCACCTGACGATAAGGCCGCATGGAAACCTCCTAGCTCCTAGTGCGCTGTATCATGCCACCCAGGCCGCCGTGTTGCAAGGCAACTGCCGAGCGGGGGCTGCTTTTCTAACTCAACGTGGAGGTTATGTTTACGCGTTAACGTCCGCATCCGTGGCATAATCGGCCGGGAGATGAACTCTATGACTCGTCGGCTTCTTTGTATTCTGACGGCGGCTGCGTTTGCCGTGTACGGCGCGCCGGCCTCTGCCGATCAGATCAGTCTACTATCAGTACAATCCGGACACTCCGTTCTATTGAAGGCGGACGGTTTGACGCGCGTCGCCGTAGGTGACGGACGCATTGTGGGGGCCGTTCCCGTCGGAACCTCGCAAGTCGTCATCAATGGTAAGGAGCCCGGTCATACCACCGTCTTCATCTGGGCGAACGGGCACCGCACTACTTACGAGGTGACCGTCACGCAGCAGCAGCTCGATGATCTTTCGCAGATGCTGCGCAGCGCGATCACCGAGCCGGGGGTCGAGGTGGTCAGCTTCGATCACTCGATCGTCGTGCGCGGTACGGTCGGTGACGGAGCCCAGTTTCAGCAGATCAACGACATCGTGGACCGCTTCCAGCCTGTGCTCAAGGCGCAGGGCGCGGTGCTCGTCAACGCCGTTACCATCTCGCAGAATCTGAGCAACCTGCAGCACGCCATCGCCGGCGTCCCGGGCGCGAGCAACATTCGCGTGGACCCATACGGTAAGGGCAACGTTATCGTCAGCGGCAATGCCACCGATGCGGTTACCGCCCAAGCCGTTCTGGATCGCGCCCGCGGCCTGGCCGGCCCGTATCTCGCCAGCAACGGACAGTTGATCGATCGCATCAACTCGATGTCCAACAGCCAAATCGACATC
This sequence comes from uncultured bacterium, assembly GCA_964568035.1. Lineage (GTDB taxonomy): Bacteria > Vulcanimicrobiota > Vulcanimicrobiia > Vulcanimicrobiales > Vulcanimicrobiaceae > Cybelea. The sequence goes on along the minus strand of CAZMPP010000098.1, from coordinate 1,702 downwards.
AAAGTCTACGTGCTCGAGGTCGACAAGACTGCGCAATCCAACCTCGGCTTGCAGCTGAACTCCGCGACCTTCAATCCGGCGATCAACCCGCAAACCTATACAATAGGTAATCCGTCGTTTCCAGTGGTCGAAGGCTTTTCGCAGCCCGGGGCCGGCACCGGTTTTACGATTATGCCGTTCTTCCGCACGGTGACGCTCGCGCCGACTCTGAACTTGCTAATGCAGGAAGGGCATGCAAAGGTGCTCTCCAGCCCCAACCTGGTAACGAGCCCCGGCGCGAAGGCGACCTTCCTGGTCGGCGGTGAGATACCGGTCGTTACTTCGACGGGTCTCGGCGCGGTTAACGTACAGTATCAGCCCTACGGCGTTCAAATGAACGTAACGCCGGAGATTCTCGGCAACGGGTCGGTCCATACGCTGGTCACACCCGAAGTCTCGCGCCTGGACTACGCCAACGCGGTCATCGTTTCAGGCTTTACCATCCCGGCGCTGCTCGTCAGCAAGCTTTCCACCGACGTCATTACCCGTCCGGGAGAAAGCATTCTGCTCGGCGGCCTGGTCAATCGCGTAGAACAAAAGACCATTTCTAAAATCCCGCTCTTGTCGTCGATTCCGATCCTCGGCAAGCTCTTTACCTCGACGGCCTACCAAAATAATCAGACGGACGTGGTTTTCGTCATGACGCCGGAGATCGTCACCCGGTGAAACGCCGCCGTGAAGCCGGTCAAGTTCTCCCGCTCATCGCCGCGATGCTCGGAATCTTGATGGGCTTCGGCGGCATTTCCGTGGACGTTGGTTATCTGAAGTATCAGCAGCAGGCGCAGCAGAACGCGACCGACGCGGCCGCGCTCGGGGGCGCCCAGCAGTTGGTCCGCTCAAACTGTGGCAACCCCGGCAACGCAACGGCCGGTGCTTACGCGGACGCTACGACCAATGGCTATACTACCGGCGGCAACGTCACGGTGACAGCCAATTCGCCTCCGACGAGCGGCCCGTATTCCGGTAATACCTGTGCGATCTCGGTTACCATACAATCGCAGCACGTCGCCACATTTTTCTCGCGTCTCTTCGGATATCCACAAGGCGCGACCGAAACGACCCAGGCGACCGGTGCGGTCTCCAGCAATGGCGGCGGCTGTATCTATATGCTGAGCAACACCACGTGGTCCAGCTTTAATAATGCCACCGTCTATGCGCCGGGCTGCCCGATAGCAATCAATTACACGGCCTCATTTAACCAAGGAACGATCACCTCACCGAGCATCGGCTACGCCGGCGGCAATCCGAACCTTAACAATACGGTGTTCCCCGAAGCAGCCCCAGCGCCGATGCTGCCAATTGCAGATCCTTGCCCGCAAATTCCGGGCTGCGCGTATCTGGCGGCCAACCCGCCGCCGGCGACCAACTGCCAAACGTACAACCAGAATGGGATCCCCGGCTCAATCAGTCAGGGCTGCTATCAGAACCTAAATCTGAACGCACGCACCACGTTCAACCCTGGAACGTATGTGATCAACGGCAACTTCAACGACAATGGGGCTGTTATCACCGGGACCGGCGTGACGATTTACGTGACCGCTAGTGGCAACGCGCCCAACTGGGATAATCAGAGCGTAAGCCTCTCGCCCCCGACCACCGGCAACTATGCCGGCGTCTTATACTACCAGGTCCCCAGCAACTCGTCGGGCATGAACTTCAACGG
>CAZMPP010000097.1:0-9001 GCA_964568035.1 uncultured bacterium | reverse complement strand
CTGCTCGCGCTCGTACGGTCGCGGCGTCGCCGAGACATAAATCGCCTGATTGATGTGCTCGTCGAACTCTTTGAAGGTGAGCGGACGGTTGTCGAGGGCGCTCGGAAGCCGGAAGCCGTGCTCGACCAGGACCTCCTTGCGCGAGCGATCGCCGCCATACATGCCGTGCACCTGCGGCAACGTGACGTGCGACTCGTCAACGAAGAGCAGCCAATCTTTCGGGAAGAAGTCGATAAGACACCACGGCGTCGAGCCGGGTTCGCGCCCGGTGAGGTGGCGAGAGTAGTTCTCGATGCCGTTGCAATAGCCGACCTCACGCAGCATGTCGAGATCGTAGCGCGTTCGCATTTCCAGCCGCTGCGCTTCGAGCAGTTTGCCGTGCCGCCGAAAGTAGGCCAGACGCTCGTCCAGCTCTTCCTCGATCGAAACGACGGCGCGCCGCAGTTTCTCGTCGGGCGTAATGAAATGCTTGGCGGGAAAGATCAGAAGCTCGGTCTTCTTTTCGACGTACTCGCCGGTCAGCAGGTTCACCACGTCGATAGACTCGATCTCGTCGCCGAAGAATGCGATGCGATGTACCAGCTCCTCTTCGACACCGACAAACTCGAGCGTATCGCCCCGCACCCGGAAGGTGCCGCGCACCAGGTTGATATCGTTGCGCCGGTATTGCATGTCGACGAGCTTGCGCAGCAGCACGTCGCGGTCGATCGTCTCGCCGACGCGCACTCGCGCCGACATCTCCATGTAGTCCGAAGGCGAGCCCAAACCGAAGATGCACGAGACCGAGGCCACGATCAGCGTGTCGCGCCGGGTCAGCAGCGACTGCGTGGCCGAATGCCGTAGGCGTTCGATCTCGTCGTTGATCGAGCTGTCCTTCTCGATGTAGGTGTCGGTCGAGGGCACGTACGCTTCGGGCTGGTAGTAGTCGAAATACGAGACGAAGTACTCGACCGCGTTATTAGGAAAAAAGTCGCGGAACTCGGCGCAGAGCTGTGCCGCCAGCGTCTTGTTGTGGCAGAGCACCAGCGTCGGCTTTTCGACCAGTTCGATGGTGCGCGCCATAGCCATCGTCTTGCCGCTGCCGGTCACGCCGAGCAGCGTCTGGGCCCGGTCGCCGCGCAAGACGCCGTCCGCCAAAGCCTCGGTCGCCTTCGGCTGATCGCCGGCGAGCGCGAAGGGAGAGACCAGGGTAAATTTTTGAGCCACGCCCACCCTTAAACAACCTCCGAGGGCCGAACGATTCAGCCAGCGAAACGAGCGAGCATGCAACAGCCGCTGCTCTTCTGCGGAAACTCCAATCCACAGTTGGCTGAGGAGATCGCCAAGCGCCTGCGCGTTCACGTCGGGAAAGCGCTGGTCTCGGAATTCCGTAACGAAGAGACGCGGGTCGAGATTGGCGAGAACGTCCGTGGATCCGAGGTCTTCGTCGTCCAATCGATCTGTAAGGCACCCAACGGCAAGGGCGTCAACGATGCGGTTATGGAGCTGCTGCTTATGATCGACGCGTTGCGCCGTGCATCGGCGGCGCGGATTACCGCCGTGATCCCGTATTACGGATACGCCAAACAAGATAAGAAGACCAAAGGACGCGAGCCGATCTCCGCCAAGGTCATCGCCAATCTTCTGAAAATCACCGGCGCTCGGCGCATCGTGACGATGGATTTGCACGCCGCTCAGATTCAGGGCTTCTTCGATATTCCGGTCGACAACCTGGTCGCGGAGCCGGTGCTGTGCAACTATCTGATTAAGGAAGGCCTGCGCGACGACAAGATCGTCATCGTCTCTCCCGATGCCGGCGGCGTGCATCGCGCGGAACGCTTCGCCAAGCGGTTGAACAGCTCGCTCGCCATCGTCTTTAAGCGCCGGCCGGAGCCCGACGTCGCGGAAGTCACCGACATCGTCGGCGACGTGACCGGGAAGGTCGCGGTGGTCGTCGACGACATGATTTCGACCGGCGGCACGCTCGCCAAGGCGGCCGAAGCGATCAAGGCGCGCGGCGCGACCAGCGTTTTCACCGTCGCATCGCACGGAATTTTTGCCGGCGAAGCGGTGGACGTACTGGAGCAGTCCGAGATCGAGAAAGTGCTGTTCACCAACACGATCCCGTTCGATCACGGCACGTCGCATCCGAAGTTCGTACAGCTCTCGATCGCTCAGATTTTCGCCGATGCGATCACCCGCATTACCACCAACAGCTCGGTTTCGGAACTCTTTGCCGGCGACGAAACGGCCAACGGATTCCTGGGAACCCCCGCCGAAATGGCGCCGGTCTAAGAACCGGACTAGAGAAAGGACCCCGTGGCCAAACAGGAACTACAACTCACCGTCGAGCGCCGCGAGAAGCTCGGCACGACCGGCTCGCACGCATTGCGCGCCGCCGGAAAGCTTCCCGCCGTGCTCTACGGCCACGGCGCGGCGGCCGAGCATATCGCGCTCGACGCGCACGCCTTTGCCGACCTAATCCATCGCAGCGGGCGCAACGCCATTATCACGCTGACCGAAGGCGGCCGCAAACGCCAAACGGCGATGGTTCGCCTTATCCAGTACCATCCGGTTTCGCGTCGCGTCATCCACGCCGACCTGCAGCGCGTCTCCGCCGATGAAGAAATTGCCGCGATGTTGGCGGTGGTTACCGTCGGCGTTGCCGACGGCGTGCGCAACGCCGGCGCGGTGATGGACGTGATTACACACGAGATCGAGGTCGAAGGGCCGGCCAGCCGCATCCCCGAGAACCTCGAGGTTGACGTTACGGCGCTGGGCGTGCACGATCACGTCACCGCCGGCGATATCGCGCTCCCGAACGGCTTCAAACTGGTGACGCCGCCCGAAACCCTCGTCGTGACCATCGAGCCGTCGCGGACCGCGCGCGACGTCGAAGAGGCCGCGGCCGGACCCGAAGCGACGCCCGAACCCGAGGTCATCGGAGCAACAGAATCCGACTCGTCGTCGGCTTAGGAAATCCGGGCTCGGAATACGCCTCGACCCGTCACAACGTCGGCTTTATGGTCGTCGACGAAGTGGCGCGCCGATACGGGGTCGACTCGTGGAAGCGGCGCGACAACGCGATGCAGGCGCGCGACGTCGCGCACGATGCCGTCTTCGTAAAGCCGACTTCGTACATGAACCTCTCGGGTGCGCCGGTGCGTTTGATCTCGTCCTGGTATCGCACGCCGCCCGAGAACGTGCTCGTAGTCAGCGACGACATGGATCTTCGTTACGGCAAGTTACGCATGCGTCCGGCCGGCGGCCACGGCGGACACAACGGACTTCGTTCGGTGATCGCGACGATCGGCGAAAGCTTTCCTCGGCTCCGCGTGGGCGTCGGGCGCCCCGAGTACGACAGCATCGACCACGTTCTGGCACCCTTTAGCGAGGCGGAGCGCGACGCGCTCCCGGAGATCGTGGCGGCGGCGGCCGAAGGCGTCGAAAAATGGCTCGACGAGGGCGTAGACGCGGCGATGCGCTACGTCAATACCTGGGAGCCGGCCGCCCCTTAGCGACAGCCGGTGGGAACGTGGTTGATGGCGGCGATGCGCTCGCCGATGCCGGGTTCCGTATAAAGGAAGAGCGTAGCGGCCTGTTCGGGGCAGACTTCTTCCATCTGCTGGTCCGTCGAACGAACCAGCGCGCGCACGGCCGCCGCGGGATTGCCGGTTAGCGCGACGGCGTAGCGGTTCGCGCCGAGATCGTAGGAACGCAAGGCCGCATTGCGCACGGGAACCGCGACGATATATACCAGCGCAAACAGCGCACCGACGAGGGCGAGGCGCGAGAGCGGATCGTCGTCGCGACGAAAGCGTATCCGGTCGGCGAGGACCACCGCGAGCGCGGCGAAGACGATCACGACACCGCCCTGGATGAGCGCGATCTCGAAAAGGTCGTGGCGCGCCATCTTGCTGAGGTCGTAGGCGACTTCATACTCGATTTCTTCCGGCGTGCCGCCGGCGATCAGGGTATCGGTCAGCTGAATGCGCCGCGACGCGCCGAGGCCCAGGACTTCCGCTTCACCCAGCGGCGTGTTGCCGGCGCTGGCGACGAAGATCGCGACGCGCGGAAGCTTGGCACGTTCGACCAGCGCGTGCAGCCGCGGTCCGAGCGGGCTGGAAATCGGATGTACGGCAAACGGCGATTGCACGTATGGCGCTGCGTACGACCAGCCGACGCTCACTGCCAGAATGCCGACGATCGTATAGACGTACCATTGGTGCGTCCGCGAAGCCAGCCAGAGAACCGTTGCGGCAATGAGACCGGCGAGGATCATGGCTAACAGCGTGTGGTAGATCCAGAAGGCAAACCAGAAGCGCGTCAGTTCGAACGTAACGTCGAGCGCGCGGTCGACACGGTAAAGGTAAAAGGAAGGAATGAACGACGCGAGCCGCGCGACCAACGCCAGCGACGCCCCGAAAAGAAATCGTACCTGCCACTCGGCGCGGATGCGCCGGCGCAGCCGGTCGCGCAGCGACGCGGCGGCGCCGGTCGTCCAGAGGTAAAAGAGCGCCAGCGCCTGGGTGATCGGGATCAGCAGCCATCCGACCAGCGTCCAGTGAGCGCGCCGCATCGCTGCGGCCTGGCGCGCCGGGTCGACCAGCGCCGTCGCCGGTTCGGTCATTAAAGTCTGGGGGGTTAGCAAATCGACGCGGTGGTCAAGCGCGTTAGGGCGCACCATCCCGGCCGAGGCGACGCCTCCGAGCAACAGCACGAACGCGACCAGCGGAATTGCCAGGCAGAGCCACCTGAGCATTCGCGACGCCATGGGAGCCGGACTTCGCGGAAGCCCCGGGGAGTCCGTCGGGGCGCGGTAGGGCCGGGCTACTTTTTCGGAAGTGGGCGTGCCGGATTTCCTGCGACTCGCTCGCCTTCGGGAACGTCCTTCGTAACGACCGAGCCCGCACCGGTGAGTGCGTCGTCTCCGACCGTGACCGGCGCAACCAGCGACGTGTTCGACCCGATCGAAACGCGCCGCCCGATCGTCGTCGGATTCTTTTTCGTTCCGTCGTAGTTGCAGGTAATCGTACCGGCGCCAACATTCGTGTCTTCGCCGATCGTCGTGTCGCCCAGATAAGAGAGATGGCTCACCTTGACGCCTCGTGCCAGCTTCGACTTCTTGATCTCGACGAAGTTTCCGACGTGTACGCGATCGGCGAGGACCGTCTCGCCGCGCAGGTGAGCGAAGGGTCCGATGGTCACGTCGTTACCCGTTTCCGAGTCAATGACGACGCTCTCCCGGAGCGTAACGCGATCGCCAAGGTGCGCATTTGAGAGGCGCGCATTCGGCCCGATCGTGCAAGCCCGGCCGATACGGGAGAGGCGCGAGATCGTAGTATTGGGATAGATGACCGTGTCGTTACCGATCTCCAGCTCGGGCTCGAGATAAGTAGCCGGCGGATCGATGATGGTCACGCCATCGCGCATGTGCTGCGCGCAGATGCGCGCGTTCATCTCACGACGCGCCAGGGCCAGCTCGACGCGATCGTTGATCCCGAGCACCTCGAGGTGATCCGTCGCCACGACCGGGGCAACGCGCTTTCCGGAGTTGACGAAGTCGGCGACGGCATCGGTCAAATAATATTCCGCTTGCGCGTTGTCGGTACGCAACCGCGTCACGGCCTCGCGCAGCGAGCCTTCGTCGAAGGCGTAGATGCCCGCGTTCATCTCGTCGATTTCGAGCTCGGCCGGCGTTGCGTCGCGCACTTCGACGATGCGTTCGACGCTCGTACCGCTGCGGACGATGCGCCCGAAGCTCGAAGGCAACGGCATCTTGACCGTAACGAGAGCCATCGAGGCGCCTGGCGCGGCCGGCGCATCGAGCGTTTCGATCGTTGCGCGCAGCAGCTCTTGCGTTACCAGCGGCATATCGCCGCACGCTACGAGAATCCGCCCGCCCTGGCGCGGTTCCAGGCGGTCGAGCGCGACCTTGACGGCGTGGCCGGTACCCAATTGCTCGGACTGCAGCACGCTTGCGACGTTGAAGCCCGCAACCTCGCCCTCGAGCTCGGCGTTGACGACGACCAAAATCTCATCGACTCCGGCGCTGCGCAGCGCGCGAATCACGTACCAGAGCATCGGCCGCCCGCAGACCTCGTGCAGCACCTTGGACCGTGCGCTCTTCATGCGCGTCCCTTTACCCGCGGCCAAGACGATGGCGCGAATCATGCCGTCACCGGCTGTCGCTTGAGCAGCGCTAGCGCATCGCGCAGCCGCTCGCGCACCAGATCGCGTCCCAACAGCTCCATCGAGTCGTAGAGCGGAATCGAGGTCGGACTTCCCGTGATCGCGATGTAGAAGGGACGCGCTACCTCGCGCACTTTCTTTTCGAGCCGCTCGGCGACGCTCTTGATCGCCGTTTCGACGGCGAACGCGTTCCAGGCCGGAAGAGCGTCGAACTCTTCCAGCGCTATCTCGAAGGCGCGGCGCATCTCCGTCTCGTCGAGCTTTACGCCGCGAAAGTCTTCCGGGCGCAGCGTCAAACGCCCCGAAAAAAGAAAGGCCAGCAGCGGACCCAAATCGCTAAGCCGCTCGACGCGCGGCGCGGCCAGTTCCGCCATCCGGGTCAAACGTTCCGGCGTAATCGCCCACTCTCGAGCGCGTAACGCGAACGATTCCGGGTCGAGACGCTCGCGCAAATAGCGGCCGTTAAGCCAATCGAGCTTGGCGAAATCGAAGACTGGACCGCCGATCGGAACGTGCTCGACCTCGAAACGCCGCACGATGGCAGCGAGATCCATGAGCTCGTCTTCGCCGTCGCGCGCCGCGTTGGCGAGCAACGCCAGAAAGTTGAGCAGCGCTTCGGGCAGATAGCCCATCACGCGGAAGAACAGGATCCCCGTGGGATTGCGGCGTTTGCTCAGCTTGCTCTTATCGGGATTGCGGAGCAGCGGCAGATGCATCATCTTGGGCGGCGTCCAGCCGAAGTAACCGTAGAGCAGCAGGTGCTTAGGTGCGCTCGAGACCCACTCTTCGCCGCGAAAAACGTGCGTAATCTCCATCAAATGATCGTCGACGACGTTGGCGAGATGATAGGTCGGCAGGCCGTCGGATTTCATCAGGACCTGCATGTCGACGCTGCGCCATTCGAACTCGATCGGACCGCGCCGCATATCTTCGACGATGCAGACGCCTTCGTCGGGAACGCGCAGCCGTATGACGTACGGTTCGCCCGCGGCCTCGCGCCGCGCGATCTCTTGGGGCGAGTAACTCAGGCAGAGCCCGTCGTAGCGCGACGGTTGGCCGGCCGCTCGCTGCGCAACGCGCATCTCCTCTAGGCGCTCCGGCGTACAGAAGCACTTGAAGGCGTGACCGGCCGCGAGCAGCTTCCCCGCGTACTCGCGGTAGATGCTCGAGCGTTCGCTTTGACGGTACGGTCCGTGCGGACCGCCGACGTCGGGGCCTTCGTCCCACTCGAGCCCACACCAGCGCAGCGCCTCGAGGATGACACGCTCGCTTTCGGCCGTGCTCCGGGCGCGATCGGTGTCCTCGATGCGCAACACGAACTCGCCGCCGTGCCGGCGAGCGAAACAATAATTGACCAATGCGACGTACGCCGTGCCAACGTGCGGATCGCCGGTCGGCGACGGCGCGACGCGGGTGCGAACCTTATCCAACCAGAGCTCTTCGCTTACCGCATTCGCGCTGCACGAAGTCGATGATCTCCTGCAGCGGGGCACCGGGGGTAAAGATTTCGCGCACGCCGAGCTCCTTAAGCCGCTTCGCGTCTTCCGCCGGAATCGTTCCGCCGCCGAAAAAGACGATGTCGCCGGCGTTCTGCTCCCGCAGCTGCTCGACGACCAATGGGAAGAGCGTCATGTGCGCTCCCGAGAGAATCGAGAGGCCGATTCCGTCGGCATCCTCTTGAATCGCGGTCTGGACGATCTGCTCCGGCGTCTGGAAGAGGCCGGTGTAAATGACCTCCATCCCCGCGTCGCGCAAAGCGCGCGCGATTACTTTGGCGCCGCGGTCGTGCCCGTCGAGGCCGGCTTTAGCGACGACGATGCGTAAGGGCCGCTCGTTCATTTCTTTGCTCGTTGAGATGCCGGCTGAGATGCAGCGCTTCCTCCAGCTTAACCTTCACCTCGGAAAGGGTGCGTTGCATCCGATAGAGTTCGATCTCGGTCCGGCAGCGCAGGTTGTGTTTGTGACGGCTCATAGGCTTGTTAGAGTACCGCCTTCTCCGTGTAGCGCCCGTAGACCGCCGCCATCGCTTCGACGATCTCGCCTTCGGTGCAGTACGCGTTGACGCAGTCGATGAGATGCGGCATCAGGTTATCTTTCGGATCGCGGCAGGCCGCCTGCAGGCGTTGCAGCGCCGGAGCGACGGGGGCGGGATCGCGCGTTTCGCGAACCGACTGTACCGACCGCGACTGAGCGCGCTCGGTCTCTTCGGTGATCTTAAGCAAGTCGGCCGGTTGCTTCTCGTCTTCGCGCACGAACGCGTTCACACCAACGATGATGCGGTCTTTGGTCTCGATCGAGCGCTGGTAGCGATAGCTCGCCTCGGCGATCTCGCGCTGGAAGAAGCCGGCCTCGATGGCTTCGATGACGCCGCCGTATTCGGCGATCTGCGCGAAGTACGATTCGGCCTGACGCTCCATCTCGTCGGTCAACGCCTCGACGAAATACGATCCGCCCAGCGGGTCTACGACGTTGGTGACGTTGGTCTCGTAGGCGAGGACTTGCTGCGTGCGCAGGGCAATCTCGACCGACTTTTCGCTCGGCAGGGCCAGCACTTCGTCCATCGAGTTGGTGTGCAGCGACTGGGTTCCGCCGAGCACCGCCGCCATCGCTTCGAAGGCAACGCGCACGATGTTGTTCTCGGGTTGCTGCGCGGTGGCGCTGCAGCCCGCGGTCTGCGTGTGAAATCGCAGCTGCCACGAGCGCGGATTGCGCGCGCCGTACTTCTCACGCATGTGGCGCGAGTAGATGCGCCGCGCCGCCCGGAACTTGGCGATCTCTTCGAAGAAGTCGATGTGCGAGTTAAAAAAGTACGAAAGCCGCGGCGCGAACG
>CAZMPP010000096.1:0-9029 GCA_964568035.1 uncultured bacterium | reverse complement strand
GATGCTTATCATCGGGAGGTTGCTCAACCGCATTGACGGACGCTGGTCGATCGTCTTCGGCACGCTGCTCTTTGCGTGGTCGACATGGCTGCTCGGCGGATTGACGACACAGGCGGGATATTGGGACGTCTTTTGGCCGCGGCTGGTACAAGGCTTCGCCCTCGGTTTTCTTTTCGTGCCGCTGACGACGATCTCGCTCAGCGACGTTCCCGTTCCGGAGTTGGCGAATGCGACGGGCGTGTTTACGTTATTGCGTCAGCTGGGCGGAAGTTTGGGCATCGCGATACTCACGACCATGCTCACCCACCAGACGGCCATCGCGTGGAACGAACTCGCGTCGGGCGTGACGGCCACGCACGGATATCCGGTGCAGGTGCTTACCGGCATGGTGGCACAGCAGTCCGCGATGATTGCCTACGACTATCTCTTCCGCGTTACGGCGATCGTCTTCGTGGTTTCGGCGCCGTTGATCTTCCTGATCCGAGGAGGTGCAGCGAGAGCGTCAACAGCCGCCGTCGCGGTGGTGGCGGAGTGATGCGCTCCGCGGCTGCGACAACCGCAATGAGCTTCTTGGTCGCGTGTGGCGGAGTTGCTCCTCCGGCGTCTTCGCCGGGTGACCATTTCAAAGCGTCATCGGTCCGCGCTTCCTCAAGATCCTTTTCCTTCAAAACCCTCAACAACCCCAAGGATCCAAACTTCAACGAGCTGCTCGGAATCAATGGGCTTGGCCAAATTTCTGGTTTTTATGGTACCGGCTACGACGCCAGTCCCTCGCATGGATATGTGCTCTTGCGAAAAAAGCGCTACGTCCGGGAAAAATACCCCGGTTCTTCAGGTACCGTGCCGGTTGGAGGTGGCCGCCGGTATTCAGCCGGGTTTTGGGTAGACGCTAAAAGCGGGTTGACTCGTGGATACCTGAGGGCCGGTAGACAATTTAGCAGTTACGCGCACAGGCAGGCTCTGGTAACGGAGTTGCTTGGCCTCAATGGTTCGTTCGCCGTTGGATTTTATACCGGCAATTTAGGCAGGAATCACGGTTTCCTATTGAACGAACAGACGCGGAACGTTGTAGAGCTTGCTCCGCCCGGCGCGGCGAGCTCCGTTGCAGCGGGAATCAATGGCAAGGGAGACATCGTCGGCTTCCTCACAACCCAAAGCGGGGCCACCTTGGGCTACTTCCTGAAAGCTGGGACATACAAGGAGTTCTCGTTTCCAAATGCCGTGGCGACCGAAGCTTTGGGCATCAACTGGCAAGAAGACATCGTGGGCAGCTACGTTGACGCCATGGGTGATACGCACGGTTTTATGGTTGTAGATTTGTTGGACCATCCGCAGTGGGCATCAATTGATGACCCCGAAGCCGCTGGAAGTTCGGTCGTGAATGGAATCAACGTTCACCAACACCTCGTTGGGTATTACGTCGACTCTTCAGGCCGCGTCAACGGCATGCTCGCCGTGCCGGCGTCTCCCTAGCGGAGCGGTAACGCCAGGGCTGTGGCGGCGGCGATGTAGGGGGCGAAAGCAATCGGCGAGCCTTTGCCGCGGAGCAGCCTGTGCAGGACTGCGGCAACGGCGCATGCGGCGGCAAGTGCGAGCACGCCGAGCGGTAAACCGAGTACCGCGCCGCTGATCGCCACCAGCTTTGCGTCACCCCAGCCCATCCCCATGCCGCGCGAGAATATTGCCGCTGCGGCGAAGGGCACGAAGGCAACCGCAGCGCCGACGAGGATCATCCACTGTCTTTCCGAGATTGCAAAAAGAAGTAGTGCGGCGAGCGGCGGCAGCGTAAAGACATCGAGAACGAGGCCGCAGAGCATATCGCTGCACCACGCAGCGACGAGCGCGAAGAGCACGAGCGCCGCAATCCCGAGTTGTACCGGCGTTCCACCGCTGTAAACGAGCAGCCCTCCGATCGCCGCGCAGGAAAGCACCAGCACCACGTACGGCGGTGTTCCCGCCGGCGGTCCGTCTGGGGTGGGAGCCTCCCCGGCGCAGGCGGTGCGACTTAGCTGCACCGCCACAAGTGCGACGGAGGCAAAGAAAATCGCGGCTATTGCAATGGTCATAATGTCTTGTTGGGGTTTTCTTCGTGTTCCACTTCGACTCGCTGCGCTCGCTCAGTGTTCCACACACCCGCTTCCTTCGACTTCGGCGCTTCGCGCCTTCGCTCAGGATGACACGCGAGTTAGTGTGGGGTTGTGGCGATGTAGTTGGCGGCGACGGCTCCGAAGATCATCGTGATGATGGCGGGGATCAAGAAGAACACCATGGGGAAGACCATTTTTACCGGGAGCTTGCCGGCCGCTTCTTCTACCAGCATCAAGCGCTGGTGGCGGGCGTCTTCAGCCAGGTTGGTGAGCATTTTCGTGATGTTGGCGCCCAGGCGTTCGGCCTGGGTCATAACGCGGAGCGCGTTGCGCAACGCCGGCTGATTGGTGCGGTCGCCGACCGCGCGCAGTGCGTCGGCGCGTGACTGACCCATTCGAATCTGCGAAAGCGCTTCTTTGACCTCGTCGCCAACCGGCCCGGGAACCGCTTCTGCGGCGTAACCGAGCGCAGCGTTAAGCGCCAAACCGGCTTGCACGGTCGACGCAATCATGTCGAGGAACTCGGGGAGACTTTTTTGGATCGAACTCTTGCGAGCCTCGCTGGCGCGATTGAGCATAAAGATGGGAGCGTAGCCGCCGATGAAGCCCATGAAGGCAAGAAGCGGGGCTAGCCAGCCGGCGCCAATTCCGGAAAGGTTCCAGATAAGGAGCCCAACGGCGATGCCCAAACCGGCCCCGGCGATGACCCGCATTACGAACTTGGCCGGCGTCAGCGTATACCACCCGGCTTCGGCAAAGCGCCGAACCAGCGCGTTGCGCCGCTCTTTATTGAAGACGCGCTCGAGCAGCGGCGATCCGAAGGTTTCCCGCTCTTGGGGCGCGCGCAGCTCGTCGAGCTGCTGGGCGAGCACGCTTTTGCTTGGAATCAGCGACAGCACCAGCAGAAAGGCGCAGACGGCCGCGAGCAGCGGGATGAAGAGAATGAGTGCAGGCGTTAAATTCATGTTATACGTCGATTCGCATGACGGCTTTGAGCGAGAAATAGGCGGCCACTTCGAGGCCTAAAACGATCAGCAGCACCATGCGCCCGACGAAGGTTGCCGTGAGCGCGTTGGCCATGGTTGGTTGCGTGGCGGCGATAAAGACGCCGAGAAAGACGGGAATGGCCATGAGCACCCAGGCGCTCATCCGGCCTTCGGCCGTCAGCGACGAGGTCTTGCGCTGCACTTGGCGGCGGCCTTTGATCGTCTCTCCGAGCTGATCGAGAATGCGCGCCAAATCGCCGCCCGTCTCCGACTGGACGCGAAAGACGCGCGCCAGCATCTTGGACTCGGGGCTGGGCATGCGTTCCGAAAGATCGTCGATCGCATCGAAGATGCTGGCGCCGAGGTTGGTTTGTCCGATGACGCGCTTAAACTCGTGGCGCGCCGGGTCGGGCAGCTCCTCGATCACGATCGCCAGGGCTTGGCGCGTTCCCAAGCCAACGCGTAAGCCGCCGGCGATGAGGCGCGCTGCTGGCTCGAGCTGCTGTACGAACGCATCGAGGCGACGGCGAATGCAGAACGCGACGAAGCCCGAGAATCCAAAGAACGCTAGGGCGGCGAGCCCCACGAGCAGCAGCAGGGCAACTAATAGCGACGGGTGCAGCAGCAGCGCCAGCGCGATCCAGACGACGGCGATGCCGGCGCAGACGCTGAGCACGATCTCCTGCGAACTCAGACGGATGCCGGCACGGTCGAGCTGCTCGGAGAAGCTGCGCACGCGCGCGTTGGCACGCTCGTTGAGCCAGTGCCAGATCGAAATAAAGGCAAAGAATACCGTCGCGGTAACGCCGGCAAAAACGGCGGTTGGAACGAGAATACTATCTACCATAGGGCCGGCACCGGGGCGAGCTGGCTGAGATCGCGATGATCGTAGGAGACGCCGTACTCGGCAAAGCGCTTGAGACAGACCGGCTGAACGCCGGTGTAGCAGAACTCGCCGACGACCCGATTGTCTTCGTCGACGCCGCGCTGGGCGAAGCGCACAATCTCTTGCATGGTAACGATATCGCCTTCCATTCCAACAACCTCGCTGACGCCGATGAGCTTGCGCGAGCCGTCGCGCATGCGCGCGGTATGAACGACCATATCCAAGGCGCTGGCGATCTGTTCGCGGATGGCACGCACCGGAAGATCGAAGCCGGCCATCAGCACCATCGTCTCGATGCGCGAGAGTGCGTCGCGTTGACCGTTGGCATGGATGGTGGTGAGCGAACCGTCATGGCCGGTGTTCATAGCCTGGAGCATGTCGAGCGCTTCGGCCCCGCGGCACTCACCAATGATGATGCGGTCGGGACGCATGCGCAACGCGTTACGGAAGAGGTCGCGGATGGCGATCTCGCCGGTGCCCTCGACGTTGGGCGGCCGCGATTCCAAACGCACGACGTGCGACTGATTGAGCAGCAATTCCGCGGCGTCCTCGATAGTGATGATGCGCTCGCGGTCGGGCAGAAACGACGAAAGCACGTTGAGGAAGGTCGTTTTACCGGAGCCGGTACCGCCGCTGACGACGCAGTTGAGTCGCGCCTGGACGGCGGCTTGGAGAAAATCCATCACCTGTTTGGGCACAGCGCCGTTGGCGATTAAATCCTCGGCGGTGAGCCGGTGGTGGCCGAAGCGGCGGATCGTCAGCGTGGTGCCATCGATGGCGACCGGTTCGATGATGGCGTTGACGCGCGAGCCGTCGGGCAGACGCGCATCAACCATCGGCGAGGCCTCATCAATACGCCGGCCGAGCGGCGTGATGATGCGTTCGATGATCAGACGCAGCTGGCGCCCTTCGCTAAAACGTTTGGCCGAGCGCTCGATGACGCCATGGCGCTCGACGTAGATCGTGTCGGGTCCGTTGACCATGATTTCGGTCAGATCCGGATCCTTCATGAGATCCTCGAGCGGTCCGAGGCCGAGCGCTTCGTCGACGATCTCCTTGCGTAACGCGGCGAGATCTTCGGCGGAGCCCTCAAACTTATGCTCGACCGCATACGTGCCGGTGATACTCTCGACTTTAGCGCGCAGCTCGGCAAGCTTGGCCGCATCGGTGTGAGCGGTGCTGGCCGACACGAGGTCGAGCTGGCGCAGCAGCGCCGCATGCACCTCTTGCTTGAGCGCTTCGCGCTTGGGATCGATCTGAACCGTACTGTGTCCGTTGGTGCGCGGCGTTGCGACGCGGCGCAGCGGAACCGGGGAGTCGCCGTTGTGCGAAGCGGCCGACGGCTGGAGATTAGCGAGCGTCACTTCCGCCGGCACCGATGCGAGGGCACGCGCCAAGGCCGCGACGCTCTTAGCGTAACCGCGCTGGTGCGACTGCGGAATTTCGGCGAAGGTTTTGGCGCCGACGACGCGGTCGATCTCGCGCGCCGGCATGGCGCTCTCGCCGCGCGCGTTGGAAACCAACACGATGCGGGCGGCCGGAATGCCGAAGCGTTCGAGGTCGGCGTAAACGGCGCGCGCACCGGCAACGCCCAACAGCGTCGGTTCCACGACGATGACGATGCGTGAAGCGCGTTTAACGAAGGGACGCAGCGCGGCGGAAAAAGGCTGCGGGGCATCCACGATTACCGTACCGGAATCGGTCAGGCTCTCGGCCAGCGATTCAACTGCGGCCGGATCGAGAGCAAACGCCGCATCGTAACGGTCGGCAAGCTCGATCAAGGTGACGCCGTTGAGGCGGGCGCGCGCGATCGGCGAAGTGCCGCGCGCCGCGTCCAGCGCGCGCACCGCGTCAAAAGTCAGGGCAACGCTGCGCCGGCCGGTCAAGTCGCCGTCCACGAGCACGGCGTTACCGTCCTTGGGGATAGCGCGGGCGAGCTCGGTGCAGAGCGTGGTCGTCCCGGCGCCGCCTTTGGCACCGACGAAAACGATCAGGCGCGATTGGGTCATCGCTGCGCCTCCACTTCGCTGGTGCTCATGATGCGGTCGCCCACGATCACTTCAACCGGCGAGTCATACGCTCGCGGCGCGCGCGGCGTCGCCGGAGGAGGTAGTGGCGACGCCGGCGCGACGGGTGCAGGAGCGGAAACTGGAGCCGAGTTTCCGCTCAAGGTCAATTCTTGTGCGAGTTGCGAGCGCGACGGTTCGCGCGGCGAACGCAGCGCCAGGCGCAGCGTTGCGTTAGAGTCGGCCCAAGCCAGCAGATTGGCTTGACCCGGCGAGACTTCAAGCGTCACCGTTGCGGCCTGCTCCTCTTGGGGCGACGGCGTCGCCGACGGATTCTCGAGCGCGTTGCCGACGGCGAGTACGCGCACGGCACGGAAGATCGTCACCGCTTTGGGCGGCGGTCCGGTGTTGCGCGAGGGTGGGATGGCGATGACGTCAACGCGATCGCCGGGCTGCACTAAACCGGCAACGTCTTTAACGCGATCGACCGGGATCGTGACCGCGCGCATGCCGGGCTGTAAGCGCACCGGGAGCGCGAAGGCGACGTTGGTGCCGATCTTCGAGGACGTGATCTGGCCACCGGCGGGAATGGTAATGAGCGCCAGCGAGCCGACGGCCTGACCGGGGTCGGCAATGGCATCGGGATCCACGCCTGTGGAAGGACGCGTCTGCTTCGAAAGCATCGCGGCCGTGATGCGGCTGCGCGCGGGTATCTCTTGAGTCGCGACGAGGACTGCGCGTTGCGCGTTGTTCGCCGGTTTGAGCGCCGAGAGGTAGGTCAGCGTCAGCCAACCTGTCCCAACGGCAAGTATGATGGCGATCAAGAGCGTCGTGCGGCGCGTGTTCACAGAGTAATCCTTAAAAAGGGAGCGACGCTTTGCGCGAGGGCAATGGTGATGGCGCCGACAGTAAAGGCCAGCGCGTACGGCATCGTCACGCGCTTAGTACCCAGGCTCGATATGCCCCCGCCCGACGCCATGAGCGCGACGCTCGACAGCGAGGGCCGCGATTCGGGCCGGAAGATCAGATAGACGACTGCGAGCAGACCGCCCGCGAGTGCCGAGTAGAGCAGAAACGGAAGACAGAGTGGATAGCCGAGCATACCCGCAGCCGCGATGGCGAGCTTGATATCGCCGCCGCCGATCCCGCCGCGAGCATAGACTAGCGTTCCACCGAGGGTAAGTGCCAGCATCACGGCAAGGCTGGTCAACACGGCGACCGGACCGTTGAAAGCCGCGACGACTAACGCGGCCACCACCAGCGTGGCGGTGAGCGCGTTAGGAATGCGGCGGCTGCGCAGGTCGAAGAAACTTGCGGCCAGCGTGCCGGCGAGGGTCAGGAAAATTGCGAGTGTCATGAAGAGTTATGAGGCGCGAGCGCAGGCGCTGCGCGCCCCGCAACCATCCTGGTATTTAGAGCGAGTTCGAGACGTTAGTGAACAGCGTGTTGAGCTTGGTGCCAACGGCCGTAACGCCAACAATAGCGACGAGGGCGATGAGGCTGACGAGCAGGCCGTACTCAACCATCGAGGCGCCTTCTTCGTCGCGGATCATTGACTTGAGGGTCTGTAGCATTGTGTCTCCTTGCAGTAGGTGGTGACTAGGGGCCCGGCGATCTCAGTTCGAGATCACCATCTGCGAGCTGCTCGTCATCGTGATTTGGCCACTGTGAACGAACGGCAGCAGAAAGCTAAAGGGGTAAGTTACCGTGACTTGGGCGACGCAGCCCGGCGCGTCATTTGCACCGCCAGACGCACCGGTGCACGACGGAAAGCTTAGCTGCGCGGTAATTTGGTTCGGATCGGTCGCCCCTTCGGAGAGGCTTCGAACGTAAGGCTGGATGTCGGTCGAGCCGGCCTGCGCGGGACAGTGGTCGAGGCCGCTGCACTGTGAGCCCCGCACGATCGCCCAGCGAGCACCCTGCCGGGCGAGATGGCCCACGAGATCGTAAGTATAAAATGCGCGCCCGAAATCAACGACCCCAAACATAAAGGTGAGCAGCAGCGTCATTACGATAGCGGCTTCAGGAAGGCTCGCGCCGCGTTCGCCGTGGCGCTTCACTGGGCCACCACGCGCATAACTGAATCGCCGGCGATATTAATCGTCGACGGGAGTCCGGGATATCTAACCAGCGATGCAAACGTGCCTGTGACATGAACCTTCACGTAATAAACGACGGTTAGGCCGGTTATGTTCGATGGGCACGCCGTCAGAGCCCCACCGTTAACGGTGCAGAGCGTTGATCCGACCGCGGTCAGACCGACGTTAGGGGCGTCGGCGATGGCAGCGTTACTCATGCCCGTAGTGTCGGCCGACGTGAACATACTTTGCGCGCCGTACTGCGCCCCCGCACGCGCCGCGTTGGATGTCAAGATTCCGAAGTATCCGGCCCGGCCGAGGTCAATGAGGCCGATCAGGAGCACCAGCAACACCGGCAGCACGATTGCGAACTCGAGCAGGCTCGATCCGGATTCGCAACGGCGCATGCGCCCGAAAATCATTGCGCCAGCACCACGTCGCGGATAAGGGTCTGACCGGCCGGCGGCGTCGCAAAATCCTTCGCGTTTCCGCCATTAAAGTTAGCCGACCCAAAAACGAGCACGAGATAGCCTCCACGCGCGCCGTTGAAGTTTGGGTCGCACGCCGGACAATAGATTAGACCGCTCATGCTAACGTACGTACCGTTGAAGTTCGGACTGCTCGTATTCGACGGAAACTGGTAATATAAGACGCCCGCGTAGGGGCCGGTGGCCGGCGGACTAAGGGTCACCGTCGCACCGTTAAAGTTTGGCGCCGAACCGCCGGCGGGAACGTAAATCGTTACGTTGGTGCCGGTGACCGTAGCGCCGTTAAAGTTGCTATCACCGCTTAGCACGTAGTTGCCGCTCATCGTGACGTTCGCCCCATTGAGATTGAGGTGGCTGTAACATCCCGGCTGAAGGGCGCCGTGGAAGGCGTTTCCGTTAAACGAACTGCAGTTTCCAGCGGCGGGCGGGCTGGCTGCGAGTGACGCGCAGCCCGGTATCTCCCCGCACGGATCCACAACGGGAGGTATTTGGACGGGG
>CAZMPP010000095.1:627-9143 GCA_964568035.1 uncultured bacterium | reverse complement strand
CTATTGCGGAACCGTATTCAAGGTCACACTGTCCGGCGCGGAAACCGTGCTCCATAGCTTCGCAGATGAACCAGACGGCTTCGGCCCGGAATATGGCCTCCTCGATGTCAACGATACGCTCTACGGTACGACGGCAAACGGCTGCACAAACGGCGACGGAACGGTCTTCGCGGTCACGACCTCCGGCACAGAAACCGTACTCCACAGCTTCACTGGTGACCCAGACGGTGCACACCCAAAATCCGGCCTCATCAACGTCAACGGCACGCTCTACGGCACGACCTTTTATGGCGGCGCGAATTGCACCTCACACGGCGGTTGCGGAACGATCTTTACGATCACGGCTTCCGGCGCGGAAACGGTGCTCTATAGCTTCAAAGGTGGCTCGGGAGACGGCGAATGGCCAACGCAGGCGGCCCTCCTCGACGTCAACGGTACGCTTTACGGTACGACTAAACGCGGTGGTACGAAGAACCGGGGAACGGTATTTTCGATCACGACCTCCGGCACGGAAACCATGCTCCACAGCTTCGGCGGCTCGGGAGACGGCATCTATCCATATGGGGGCCTCATTGACGTCAACGGCACGCTCTACGGTACTACTTCGAACGGTGGTTCGGTTTCTTGCGGTGTGCGTTACGGCAACATCCATGGATGCGGAACCGTTTTCTCGATCGCGGCCTCCGGTAAGGAAACCGTGCTCCACAGCTTCGGCGCCCCTAAGGACGGCAAATATCCGTATTCGGGCCTCATCAATGTGGACGATACGCTCTACGGCACGACTACTGCCGGCGGCGCAAAAGACGCAGGGACCGTCTTTTCGTTATCGCCGTAACGTTACATATCGTTGTCGACCGGTAATCCAGAAGGCCTGCGGCTCCTGAAATACTGCTCTGAGTACTTCGCGCCGATCTTCCTGAATTTGAGCGGCCTCTGCGAATAGTCGAAACAATCGATGATACTCGTAGACGTTTTGTCTGTAGTTCCAAGCGAACCGAGGTTCCAATTATTCTCTACGTATTTTAGTATGCTCCCGAACTCGTAATTAGTGTGAGAGATATAGCCGGCTTTGGCGTACGGAGATATGATCAGCGCCGGAACGCGAAACCCCAGTCCGCCGAAACCGTGCTGAGCCGGGGGTGCATTGTCGTACAGGCCGCCCCAATCGTCCCACACGACAATAACTGCCGTTGACGACCAGTACGAGCTTTGCCCGACCGCATTCACGACGCTCGCCACCCAGGAAGGCCCGTTATCGATTTTTCCGCCTGGATGATCCGAGTCTGGCCGGTCGGGAATTACCCACGACATCGCAGGAAGAGTCCCGTCGTATATGTCGTCAAAAATTTTCGTTTGTGGCGTTGCGATGTTTGTTTTCCACTCAGGTCCATATCGCACGCTAGAGATCATGTCGAAGGCAGTCATGAGACCACCGTAGTTCGTCCTTAGCGGGAGGACGTAGTATTTCCAAGAGATGCCCTGGGCATCAAGCAGGTCTCGAAGAGTATTGTAGCTATACGATGATGGAAATTGGTTCGAGCATGGGAAGGGGCCTTGTCGAATTTCGAGATGGCCATTTTTTGTTATTAACGACGTCTTTTTCCCCGGAGGCGCGTCGCATCCCCACGGTATTCCGGTCGGATCGTTGACAAGCGCGACGCTTGAGCTGATCTGACTGCTACCACGAATGAGATCCTGATGAGCTGCAAAGCTGGTACCACCTTGCGTCGTAAACATGCGCTCGGCTAGCGCGTATTGGTGCGCAAGGTTCCAGTACGGCTGAATGTCAGCGGGGTCCGTATACTGATATGGGTACTTGCATTCTGGAGTACCATCGGCAAAGTTAATGTCATCAAAGTCATCCATGTTGCCGCTATCGTATGCCGTCCAATAGGCCTGGTAATGGTGATTAAGATCTTTGAGGAGATTGAGCGGCACCTCCTTAAGGGTAACCGTGTGAGTTTTCTTAACCTGACACGTGACACTTTTCTTTATGACGCCAGTCGTGGTGCCGTCCGCACCGGGATATGTCGCAAATAAATCGTTAAAGGTTCTGTTTTCTTGAACCATCAAAATAACGTGCTGAATCGGAGAGTGGGAGCGTGAACTAGATTGGTAGATGACCGCCGTTGGAGTGAGCGACGACTGCGACCCGCCGCACCCGGCAAAAAGTGCGGTCACCCCGATGCTTAATGCGTAGCGAGAGAGAGTTTCCATGAGCGATGCCTCCCGGAAGCTGAACGGACCAAGCGACTAAGGTCGTTCGCCGCCGCGAGGCCTACTCCCAGCGTAGCACCCACCTGTCATCAATCGTTTTAGTCGTGAATATAGCGCTTATGTTTCGCGCGTGGAACGGAGCATAACGCAACCGTATAGCAACCGTCACGCCAACGACAAAGAAAAACGCCCGTAAAAACGAGCGTTCTTTGGTGGAGGCAAGGAGACTCGAACTCCTGACCCTTACGCTGCCAGCGTAATGCTCTACCAGCTGAGCTATGCCCCCACAAAACCGAGGTGCTTGCGACCCGCCCTCTTGGGGCCGCCGCCCCGAGACTCCTCTCGGGCGCAGGCTCTAAGGCGCGCGCCCCGGAAGCAGGGCCGCCGCACGGGGATGTAGCTCAGCTGGTAGAGCACCTGCTTTGCAAGCAGGGGGTCAGGGGTTCGAGCCCCCTCATCTCCATTTTTGCTGGAACGTGTCCGTAGGCATCCAGCATAATCCTGGTCGTTGCAGCGACGCAGAATGTCGCATGTCGCCAGCGGCCACCGGCACAATCTTCTAGTTGTGCTCCTGGGAGGCAACGAACCATGGCAGTAACCGGCATTGGGGGTTTTTTCTTCAGGGCGCGTGATCCCGAGGCGTTGGCCGCGTGGTATCGCACCCACTTCGGCCTTACCGATCCTAGTGAGGCAGTCTGGCAGCAGCAGGCCGGGCCTACGGTGTTTGTGCCGTTCGCCGCCGATACGGACTATTTCGCTTCAGACAAACAGTTCATGATCAATCTGCGAGTGGATGACCTAGATACGCTACTGGCCGAGTTGCGGCGCGCGGGCATTGAAGTGTCAACCGATCCAAGCTGGGACACGCCGGAAACCGGGCGCTTTGCGCGCGTACACGACCCGGAGAACAATGCGATCGAGCTCTGGGAGCCTCCACCGGATTAGTGCAGGTTTTCTAAGCGGTCGGGCGCCGGACGAATAACACCAAAACATGGCTCTCTCATATAATGAAGTTGCCGGACGAAGCGCCGAGCGTGTCGCGGCGCTGACCGATGGCGTTTTTGCTTTCGCAATGACTCTGTTCGCGCTCGACTTACGCGTTCCAGTAACCACGCAAGCCCCCTCCGAGACCGCTTTGCGCCTTGCGTTGGGCAACCTGGGGCCGAATTTGTTGACCTATCTACTCGGCTTTATGGCGCTCGGGATCTTTTGGGTCGGCCAGCACACGCAGATCAGCAAGCTCAAACACTCGGACCGCACCCTAACCTGGATTCACCTCGCGTTCCTTCTTATGGTTACGCTCGTCCCGTTTACCACCACGCTGCTGGCGGCGTTCATTACCTATCGCACCGCGCTGGTAATCTATTGGCTCAATATCGTTGGGCTCGGCGCGACGCTCTACTGGAGCTGGGGTCGCGCGCGCTTCGGATTCTTGCGACGCCTTTAGCGACGTGCTCGTCGACGTACTCGTTAAGCCAGGCTCGAAGCATCCGGGGATTTCGAAAGAGAACGGCGAGCTCGTGATTCGCGTCCGCGAACGGGCGATCGAGGGCGCGGCCAACGAGGCGTGCGCGCGTGCACTGGCCGCGGAGTTCGCCGTCGCGCGCAGCGCCGTCGAGCTGGTGCGCGGAGCGCGTGGACGCCGCAAACGCTTCGCCGTCCGCTTGCCGAGCGAGCCGGAGGCATTTGCGCCGGTGCGCCGTAAGAAACCGGCGCCATGATTACCGGAATGCACGTCATTCTCTACAGCCGTCACGCCGACAAAGTACGTGAGTTTCTCGGCGACGTGCTCGAGCTTCCGTCGGTTGACGCCGGCGGCGGCTGGCCCATCTTTGCCGCTCCGCCGACGGAACTCGCGGTTCATCCAAGCGAGGACGAGCCCGAAGAAGAGTTCTACTTGATGTGCGACGATATCAAAGCCACCATCGCCGCGCTGGCCGGTCGAGGCATCGAAACTGACGGCGGCATCGCCGACCGCGGTTGGGGTTTGCTGACGACGATCGTGCTGCCCGGCGGCGAACGCTTGGGACTTTACGAACCGCGCCATCCGTCGCCGCTTAACCGGCGTCCGGGTTCAAACGGAGCGAGCGCGTGAGCGGCGTGCGCGTGCTCGTCGGTACGCGTAAGGGCGCCTTCGTGATCGAATCCGACGGCAAGCGCGACGATTGGAAGATCTCCGGCCCGTTTTTCGGGGGCTGGGAGATCTATCACGTCAAGGGCTCGCCGGCCGACCACAATCGTCTGTACGCGTCGCAGTCGTCGAGTTGGTTCGGACAAATCGTGCAGCGATCGGACGACGGCGGAAAGTCGTGGGAGCCGGTGGGCAATCGCTTCGTCTACGACGGTGAGCCGGGCACGCACCGCTGGTATGACGGCACGCCCCATCCGTGGGAGTTCGCGCGCGTCTGGCACTTTGAGCCGTCGCACGCGGATCCCGATCTGCTCTATGCCGGTGTTGAAGACGCCGCCCTCTTCCGCTCGAGCGACGGCGGCAACAACTGGGAAGAACTCTCGGGGCTGCGACGTCATCCGTCCGCGGACGGCTGGCAGCCGGGCGCCGGGGGGATGTGCCTGCACACCATCATCGTCGACCCGCGCGACCCCAATCGCATTTTTACCGCGATCTCTGCCGCCGGTGCGTTTCGCAGCGACGACGCCGGCGTCACCTGGCGCCCGATTAATCGCGGACTGCGCTCCGAGGGAATTCCGGAGGCGCAGGCTGAGGTTGGGCACTGCGTGCACCGCCTGGCCATGCATCCATCGCACCCCGAGGTGCTCTTCATGCAGAAGCATTGGGACGTCATGCGTACCGACGATGCTGGCGATTCGTGGCGCGAAGTGAGCGGCAACCTGCCGACGGACTTCGGTTTCGCCATCGACGTGCACGCACACGAGCCGCAAACGATTTACGTCGTGCCGATCAAGAGCGATTCGGAACACTATCCGCTCGACGGTCGCCTGCGCGTCTATCGCAGCCGGAGCGGTGGTGACGAGTGGGAGGCTCTGACCAACGGCCTCCCGCAGGAAAACTGCTACGTCAACGTGCTGCGCGATGCTATGGCAGTAGACTCGCTCGATTCGTGCGGTATTTACTTCGGAACGACCGGCGGTCAGGTTTATGCGTCGGCCGACGCCGGTGAAAACTGGAAGCCGATCGCGCGCGATCTGCCTGCCGTACTCTCCGTCGAAGTTCAGACGTTGGCGTGATCCGCGTCGTTTTGCCGGCGCATCTGCGCACGCTGGCACGAGTTGACGGCGAAGTGCATCTGGACGTCAACGGTAACGTAACGCAGCAGACGCTGCTCGACGAGCTCGAGTCGCGCTTTCCGGTGCTGCGAGGAACCATTCGCGACCAAGTAACGCACCGCCGCCGCGCCTACGTTCGGTTTTTTGCCTGCGAGCGCGATTTATCGCACGAGCGGCCCGACGAACCGTTGCCGCCCGCGGTCACGAGCGGCGCGGAACCGTTTCTTGTGGTCGGGGCCATGGCGGGAGGCTAGGGAGACACGATGCAGCGCGTACTTTTTACCGGTCTAATTTTCGCCATTGCCGGGATCTGCGCGCCGGCACCCGCGAGCGCGACGCCTCCGTCGATGCAGGACGTGCTGCGGGTAACGTACGCGGTGCGCGAGTTAACCGGCGTTGCTTTGGCGCCCGACGGAACCGCGGTCGCCTGGCAAGAGCGCTTTCACGATCCGCAGCAACTGCTGCACTCGCCGCGGCACGATGCGGTCTACGTGAAACGCGTGGATGGCGGTAAAACCGTCCGCCTTACGGCCGGGATGACCGCGGGCTACTACGACGAGGAAGATCCGCAGTTCTCTGCGGACGGCAAGTCTATCGCCTTTCTCTCCGACGCGCGATCGAACGGGCAGCAGCAGCTCTTTGTGGCGCCGGCAAGCGGCGCGCCCGTGCGGCGCATCGGCCGGCTCGACGGCAACGTACAAGACCTCTCGTGGTCGCCGGACGGTCGAACGATTGCGCTGCTCTATATTGCTGCCGCCCATCGTAAGACCGGCGCGCTGCAGCCGGGTGCGCGCGACGTCGGCGTCATCGGCAGCCTGGTCGACGAGCAGCGTCTGACCGTCGTCGACGTTGCCACCGGCGCGTTACGTTTCGTGACGCCGGCCGACTCCTATGTGTACGAGTACGGATGGTCTCCAGACGGTCGTTCGATCGCCGCGACCTATGCCAAAGGTAACGGCGACAACAACTGGTGGGTCGCGAAACTGGCCGTCGTCAACGTGGCGGCCGGCTCGATGCGCGAGCTGCTCGCACCGTCCTTTCAAATCGACGATCCGCAATGGTCCCCCGACGGAAAGCAGATCGCGGTGATCGGCGGCATCATGAGCGATTTCGGCTCGACCGGAGGCGATCTCTATCTCGTCGACGCGCAGACGGGAAGCTCGCGCAACCTGACGGCCGGCGCTCCGTTTTCAGTGCAATCGCTGCGCTGGAACGATGCCTCCAGTTTGAATTGCGTCGCGCATGTTTCGGGGGCGATGCATTTGTTGCAAATCAATGCTGCCGATGGAAAGAGTACCACGCTGCTTGGCGCGCCGGAGTCGTTGTGGAGCTGGTCGAGCGCACGACAAGGCAACATGGTGGCCGTCGTACGCGCTTCATTCGACAGCCCGCCCGAAGTTTGGGCCGGCGCCCCGCAAGCGCTGCGGCAGGTCACGCAGAGCAATCGCGGTGCGGTCAGGCTTTACGGGAAAGCGGTTTCGCTGACGTGGAGCCGTGATGGGCTCAACGTTCAGGGATGGCTCGTCTATCCGCTCGAGTACGACGCGAGCCGCACCTATCCGATGGTGACGATGATTCACGGCGGTCCGTCGGCGGTCTCGGTGCCCGGTTTCGGCGGCCGTAACGTCAGCGCGCTCGCCTCGCGCGGCTACTTCGTCTTTATGCCCAATCCGCGCGGAAGTTTCGGTGAGGGCGAATCGTTCACGAGTGCCGACATCAAAGATTTCGGCTATGGCGACTGGCGCGATGACCTCGGCGGCATCGACACCGCGGTACGCTCAGCTCCGATCGACCCCAATCGCCTAGGCCTGATGGGATGGAGTTATGGCGGCTATATGGCGATGTGGGTCGAGACGCAGACCACTCGCTTCAAAGCTATCGTCGCCGGTGCGGGCATCGTTAATTGGCAATCGTACTACGGGCAAAACAAGATCGATGAGTGGATGATTCCGTTCTTCGGGGCTTCCGTTTACCAAGACCCGGCGGTCTACGCGCGCAGCTCTCCGATCACGTTCATCAATAACTCGCATACCCCGGTGCTTATTCTCTCCGGCGAACGTGACGAGGAAGTGCCGGCGCCGCAATCCTTCGAGTTTTGGCACGCCATGGAAACCCTTGGCGTGCCCTCAAAACTCGTGGTATATGCCGATGAAGGACACGGCTTTGTCAAGACGGCCGATCAGGTCGACGTGCTGGATCAAACCGTCAACTGGTTTGCTAAGTATCTGTAGCTACTCGTTTGATGCCGGCATCGACGGATCGGGAATTCCGTTGGGGCAGATCGTCTTCACCACGGCCGCCGAGACATAATAAGCGTGTAAATCATAGTGCGGAACCGGCAGCCCTTCGTGGCCCTTCGGTTCGTAGCGGAAGTCGACGTGATCGATCGTATAGCCGGGCAGGGCACGAATGTTTTGGTAGGCGAATCCCTCGTTGAGTTGTTTGACGGTCACCATGATCTCGGTAAAGACGGGCTTGCCTTCCCACGTTCCATAGATCGGACCGAGCGGAAGATTCTTGAGATTGGCCCAGTGTTCGCCCATGCGGGCGATGCAGGGCGAGACCAGCATGGCATCTTTTGGAATTCCGGCGGGATGCACCTTGGGCTGGGGCGGCAGCGGCGGCATGTCTCCCTGCGCCGCGACGGGCGGAGCCATCGCCGTAATAAGACCGGCAAAAGCAACCGCGGCTACGATACGAGTAATCAAGCGTTTCTCCTTAACGGTGGGGTAGCTATGATGCCGAGAGGTCTAAGCTCGTTATCGTTTTTCGCAAGTCGGCTATAGCCGGTTCTATCTGTCTCGATGGTGGGCCGTCCTGGGATCGAACCAGGGACCTCATGCTTATCAAGCATGCGCTCTAACCAGCTGAGCTAACGGCCCGCGCTCAAAGAACTGGCAGTATACTAGCCGATCCGATTCTGCGCCTGCAAGAGCCCGAGTTGCGTCCGCGATCGCGACTCCCACGGCACGCGGAATTTCCGCAGCGAGTTTATCGGCAATTCGCTGGAAATCGGGCAGGTGTTGGCGATGCTGCCCGAGACCGTATAGTCA
>CAZMPP010000095.1:0-617 GCA_964568035.1 uncultured bacterium | reverse complement strand
GGATAATAACGATCCGGCGTTCTCGGGAGTCTATGGTCTGAAGGGCATTACAATGAACGCTTTTACCAATCGCGCACTTCTCGCGCTCAGCTTTGCATGCGTCCCGCCGCTTCTCGCGGGCTGTAACGGTGGAACCGCGCCGCCGGCGATCCCGGCCGGCTCGCCGCACTTCACGATGCCCCATGCCGATGCCGGCGGCATACAGATATGGGCGGCCGCGGAGCAGACCAGCACGGTATTCGGTCTATCGTCGGGCGCAAAACGCGTTCTAAAAGTTATTTCGACAGAGAGTCAGCCGGTCAAAGGCGGTAGCCCGTTGACGCTCAAAGTCGACCGCGCGAACAACTTGTTTGTGACCGACGTCAGCGGTGGCAAGGCCGGCGTGATACAGGAGTACACGGACGGAACTTTTACGCGCGCCTATTCACCCGAGTGCGCGGTTTCCGGTTGCTCCAATTTTACAGGTTCGCTCGCCGACACCGTCGTCGACAACAACTATGTCTTCGCGATCATGAAGCAAATCCAGTACAAGGTTGGTAGCAATACTATCAGTGCCAGTGGATACCAGTACTGGCCTAAAGGAAATCCATCGGCGACCCCTGTTGAAGTGCTTCTCA
>CAZMPP010000094.1:0-9194 GCA_964568035.1 uncultured bacterium | reverse complement strand
GCAAGGACGTCGCTAGTTGCTGATTGCCGCCGTCGTTTACCGTCCTGCGGCCATCGAACAACTGCAGCTGCTCGGCAAACAAGTCGACCTTCCGGTATTTGAACGCGGGACGGGTGACCCGGTTGCGATTGCGCGCGACGGAGTCGCCGAAGCCAAACGCCTCGGGCTTTCTACCGTAATCCTCGATACCGCCGGACGCCTGCAGATCGATGAAGCGCTGATGGACGAGCTGGCACGCATCAAAGCCGTCGTCCAGCCGCGGGAAATTCTGCTGGTGGCCGATGCGATGACCGGCCAAGAAGCGACCAACGTGGCAAAAGGCTTCCACGACCGTCTGGGCGTGACCGGCGTGATCCTTACGAAGATGGACGGCGACACGCGCGGCGGCGCAGCGCTCTCGATCCACAGCGTGACGGGAGCGCCGATTAAGTTCGTCGGCGTCGGCGAAAAGCTCGCCGCCATCGAGCCGTTCTATCCCGAGCGGCTGGCGTCGCGGATTCTCGGCATGGGCGATGCGCTGACGCTGATCGAGAAAACGCAGAGCCTGTACACCGAAGAGCAGGCCAAGAAACTCGAGCAGAAGATCATGGGGCAGAGCTTTACGCTCGACGACTTCCTCGATCAGATGCGCCAGGTGCGCAAGCTCGGCTCGATGACCGATCTGCTCAAGATGATTCCCGTGGTCTCCCGGGCCCTGCCCAAGGATTTCGAGATCCCCGAGCGCGAGTTCGCCAAGGTCGAGGCCATCATTTGTTCGATGACTCGCGGCGAACGGCGCAACCCCGATTCTCTCAATGGATCGCGGCGTAAGCGCATTGCTCTGGGCTCGGGAACGCAAGTCTCCGACGTGAACCGCCTCGTCAAACAGTTTGACCAGGCACGTCAGATGGCAAAACAACTTGGCGGTAAGCGGCGCCGATTGCCGCTATCGCTGGCAAAACCCTAAGCGAACGAAAGCAAACATCAAATGGTAAAAATCCGTCTGCGCCGCATCGGCGCAAAGAAACAACCGACGTATCGTTTCGTCGTCGCCGACGCGCGGGCACCGCGCGACGGCCGATTCATCGAGATCCTCGGACACTACAATCCGCGCACCGAGCCGCGAACGGTCGTAGTCGACGAAGCAAAAGCGCGCGAGTGGCTGGCTAAAGGCGCACAGCCCTCCGACACCGTGCGCCGCCTCTTCGCCGAGAAGGGACTCTGCGAACGCGGTCCGATTCCGGCGACGAAGCGCAAACCGAAGACCGCGGAAGCCGGCGCGTCGTGAGCGCGTTCGACGACGAGTTCGGACTCTTTAGCGAACCGGTCGTCGACGAGGAACGCGAGGCGTCGCGTCGCAAGGAGCCGCCGGCACCGCGACCCTCGTCTCCGCGTCCGCCGTCGTCTCCGCGTCCGCCGTCATCTTCGCGTCCACCCTCACCTTCGCGTCCGCCGCTATCTCCGCGTCCCGAGCGCCGCCCGCGACCGAGCTCGAGCGATCCATGGGCGGGACATCGGCGGGCTACCGAGCTGTTGGGCTTCCTCGCGCGCAAGCTGGTGGTTAAGCCCGACAGCGTTACCGTCGAGCTGTTTGTTGACGAACACGCCCAACCGGTAATTGAGCTGATCGTCGATCCCGAAGATCTCGGCAAAGTTATCGGGCGCAACGGCCGCGTTGCTCAAGCGCTGCGCACGGTCGTTCGCGCGACCGCCGAGGGGCGCGTTGCCGTGGATATTCTGGATACCGAAGAAGCTGCGGGCGGCGGCGAGGACGACGACGGCGACGGCGACTGAGGAGTTCGCCGTTGGCCGAATCGCCGGAGTCTTCGGTCTTCGAGGCGAGTTAAAGTGCGACCCGACGCAAGCGGGTCGCATCGTCTTTTCTGCGGGAGCGCAACTACGCTGCAGTCGCGGGGAACGGAGCACGACCGTACGCCTCGCGTCGGTGCGTCCTCACGGGGCCCGGCTTCTCGTTCGTTTCGAAGGCGTCGACGATGCCGGCGCAGCGGCCGAATTTGCCGGTGCGCTACTCTATGCGCCGCGCACCAGCCTCGACGTTGCGTCCGACGAGTATCTCGACGCCGATCTTATCGGCTGCGCCGTGCAAGGAGACGACGGCACGCAATATGGTGAGGTCGAGCGCGTCGAGCATTATCCATCGAGCGACATGCTGGTCGTTGGGGGAAAATTGATTCCGATGGTCGGCGCAATCGTCACCAGTATAGACCCGCACCGCAAGCGAATCATCATCGACCCGCCCGAGGGCCTAATGGATTAGGGTTACCCGTTTTGCGGGTGGGCGGTTGCGTATGCGTTGACCGCGGAATCGACGGCATTTTTGATGGAGGAGCCGGTTGCCGTTTGGTGATCGAGCATCGCCCCGAAACAGGTGTAGATCCTCAACTCAAAGCTGAAGGCGGAGCGCCCGTGGCCGTTCTCTTGCAATGCGCCTGTGGCAATCGTGTTGTTGCGGTCCGAACCGCAGATTTCGTCGGACGAACGGGACGGGTCGGTGGTAATGGCCGTCATCTGCGCCGTGTAGTGGCGGCCCATTGCAAAGTACAGCTCGTGCGTGGCGTTGGTGAGATCGGCGGCAACGACCGAGCCGGTAGCTGCGACGGGCGCCACGATGACGCCTCGTGATGGCTTGGCCGTCGGGGCGGGCGTCGGCGTGCTGCTTCCGCGCTTATGGAAGACCGAGTTCACGATGCTGCTGATGCCCTGAATCGGAACCTTCGCGCCGTTACTCGAGGTAGGTGCCGGAGTATTGGAAGTTTGGGTGTTGACGTTCTGCGTGCCGCGGCCGAGGATACCGAGAATCTGCGAGCGGGCCAGCAACGACTGCGAGGCGACGTCGGCAACGCTGGTGACTTGGGCGGTCTGCGAAAAGACGATCACGCCGCTTTCGCAACTAACGACCTGCTCGACCACGGCCGCGCTATCGCCGACGGGCGTGACGTAGCCGCTGATGTAGAAGTCGGCGTGAGCTTTTTGCGCGTAATCCAGAAAATCGGCTCGCTTAACGTCCTTCGGGATCGCCGGCACGGTAATGCCGCCCGCGGCAGTCATCTCTTGTCCGAGAATCTGCGCGATGGCGTACCCGATCTTCGGATCGGCGCCGGTCTGCACGTCGAACTGATAGATCATAACGACCGGCTGTTGCGAGAGGGATGCCGGGGTCGGGGCAGGCGTGGGCATCGGCGGGGCCGGCGTGGCCGCGGTTGCACAGAGGAGCGACAAAAGCAGCAGGAGGGGCGCCAGAAGGCGGCGCGCTGTGAATCTGTCAGGCATCAACTGGCGGTGATTCGCGGGCCTGGCCCGAACCTCCGGTCGGCCACGCGATGCTGTATTCGGCACCGAACAGAAAGATCGACCCGATGCAGTAAAACCAAAGCAACAAGACGAGCGGCGCCGAGAGCGCTCCATAGATGTGCGCGAAGTTTACGTGCGTCACGTAGGCCGTGAAGCCGTACTGGGCCGCCGGCCATACGATCGCCACGACCATTGCACCCCGAAGTGCAAAGGGCCACGAAACTTGCTGGTTGGGAAGCCAGCGATAAAGTACGACCGCGACGATAAAGACGAGCGCAATCGAGATTGCGTACGCGAGGATGTGCGTTACCCATCTCGGGTCGTGGATGCCTGCCACGGCGAAGGTAACGGAGATCGCGATCGGCAGCGCGATCGCTATCATCAGCAGAATGCTGATCACCGGAAGCATCACGAACGAGAGCAGCAGATTGTGGACCAGCGGGCGTCCTTTGGGAACGTTGAGCGCGCGATCGAGCGCGTAAGCCAGGCCCATGAATAAGTTCTTCCCCGACCACAGTACGAAAGCGGCCGCAATCGCGGTCGAGATGCCGCGGCCGTAGATGTAGGTTTCGAGATTTTGTGCGATATAGTCGTGCAGCGTCGGAGCGAGCGTATTGATGAAGAACAGCGCCCGATGCTGCGCATTGGGAATAACCAGCGTTATGCCGCTCAACGCCAGAATGCTCAGCGGAAAGAGCGCGAAGATCGCATTGAACGCCACCGATTGCGCGTGAAACGCGCAGCCGTCTCGTGAGAAGCGAATGCTCGCCTCGCGAAACGTGGAGATGAATCGGTGCATCGCAGGCGGTATATCGTTGCACGGTGCCGCTATTCCCACCGGGCCCTCCGGTAACCATCGTCGTTGACGGCCGCCCGCTCGCCGCATACGTACGGGCCTACCTGTACGCTGGAAGGGTCTTGGCACCGGCGCGCCCGCTGCTGACGCAAGTCGCCGACCGGCTTTGGTTCGATGGCGACATGCTGGTGGTCGAGCGCGGAGCCCGGCGCGTTCGCGTCCCGGTCGACCGGGCGCTGCGGGGCCGGCTGGATTCGCTGTACGTTACTGTGGGGCCGGTGTTGCGCGGCATCGGGGCTCAAGTGAGTTACGACCCGGTAGGCAGACGGATGACGGTTCGGTCGCCCGGCCAAAGCCTGGCCTCGCCGACGCCGTTCAACCCGGCGTTGCCCTCGCCACCGCCGCACGACGTCTTCACGCCCGAGCCGATCCCGACGCCCCGCCCGGTCTGGAGCGGGTCGCCGCTGCCGCGCCGCACCGGCCTGCCGCTGTCGCAGCCGCCGGATGCCTAAGCGCCACCCATCGCCAGCACGACCTTTCCGGACTCGCCGCCGTTCACGCGCTGGTAGGCATCGCGTGCGGCCGAGAGCGGGAGGCTCGCCGCAATCGGCGGCGGCGTGACGGCGCCGCTCTCGAAGAACGGCCGTAGCTTCTCGAAAATGCGAGCCGCCTCGAGCAGCGGGAACGCCGCCGTGTCGAGACCCAGCAGTCGCAGCGAGCCCCGGTAGAGCTTGAAGAGGTCCAGCTCGACCTCGCGTCCGGCTTGGGCCGAATAGACGACCATCCTGCCGCCGTGGCCGAGCGACTCGAGCAGCGGCCCAAAGACCGGCATGCCCACGCCGTTGAGCGCCAGCGCTGCGCCCTTTCCCCCGGTAAGGTCGCGCACGGCGGCGGGAACATCGTCAGGGCCCGAGTGCAGCACGGCTGCGGCACCAAGCGCTTGAAGCCGTGCGAGATCGTCGCGCTCGCGCACCACGGCGATGGGATGAGCGTCGAGTGCGCGGGCCAGCGCCACGGCGGCCGAACCGACCGCGCCGGCCGCGCCCGAAACGACAACCCACTCGCCGCTCTGCAATCCGCCGAGTTCGACCAGCGCGCTCCAGGCGGTCACGAACGGCACGCCGGTAACCGCGGCTTGCTGCGCGCTCAGGCCTTCGGGCCGGCGACTCACGGCTGCAGCCGGAAGCACGAGCCGCTGAGCGTGCGTGCCGTCGCGGGTCAGACCGAGCTCGCCGCCTCCCGATCCCCAAACCGGCGTGCCGATGAGTTGCGGCGGGCCCTCGACGATCCGCCCTGCGAAATCGCGGCCGAGAACGCGCGGCAGCGTCACCTGCGGGAAACGTCCCAGCGCAATGCCGGCATCGCTGGGATTGACGCCGGCGGCTTCGATTTCGACGCGAACTGAATCGGGCGGTAGCGGCACCTCGTCAACGTCGCGGACTTCGAGCGCGTCGAGCGGCCCGAAGCGATCTATTTGAAGGGCCTTCACCCTATCGGTCGGCCACCGCTGCGAGATCGCGATCGCCCAAGCCGCGGTCTGCTACGCCGCGCAGCAGCGCCTCGATCGCGTCGATCACCGGCAACCGTTCGTGATGCGCGGCGCCTTGCATTAATACCGCGTCCTTGTGTGCCATGTCGACGGTCCAGTACGGCTCGTAATCGCGCGCCACCATACGTTTTCCGCGGCCACGAACCTGTCCCGACGGATCGTAAAAATCGAAAAGTTCGTAGCTCTGCGCGCGCGACAGCCCTTGCTCCTCGCCAATGCGCATCATGTCGTTGAGGCCGCCGACGACGGCAAAGATCATCGCATTTCCCATGAGCTTATAGATCGCCGCCGCATCGGGGCGCTCGCCGAGATAGCGCAGGTCGCTGCACATCGCTTGCAGGGCGGGACGCACGGCCCCGACGCGAGCGGCTTCGCCCGAGACCAGCATCGTGCCGGTGGAGTGCTCGGCCATCGGGGGTCCCATGAAGACCGGTGCGTGCACGAACGTATAACCGGCACTCGAGAGCCGGGCTTCGCGTTCTACGACGCGTTGCGGCAAGACGGTCGTGTGATCGACGATCGGCGTCGACGGGTCGATTCCCGGCAGTGCCGCTTCGAGCACCGCATCGACGCTGGCATCGTCGTGCAGACAACAGTGAACGATGTCCGCTCCGCGCCCGTTTTCGGCGGGATCGGAGAATGCGCGTGCGCCGGCGGCTTCGAGTTCTTGGGCTCGCGTCAACGTTCGATTCCAAACGTGCACCGCGAAGCCGCGGCGCAGCATCGCGCGTACCATCGCCGAGCCGAGCATGCCGGCACCATAGAATGCTACCGTGGACATCGCGGTTTTAGTTGCCGGAGGGCGCCGGACGGCGCGCGAGAACGTTGAGCGCCGCCGCGATCACCGCCGCGCCAAGCGCGTACCAGATGTGCAGAGGATTATAGAGAAAGCTCAAACCCAGCGCGGCATCGAGTGAGTAGCTGCCCGGACCCGCAAAGGCCAGCCCTAATGCCGCCGCAATATTTGAAGCGGGAAGTTCCCATCCGCCGTTGCTGTTAAAGAATCCATTTCCGATGTGAACGGCAGCAATCGCGACGAGCATAACGGTGACGATCAGAACGGGGCCGAGCGCTCCCCCCAAGCCCAACAGCGTGAGCAGTCCGCCCACGGTCTCTCCCAGGCCGGCCATGAGCGCAAAGGCGGCTCCGGGGCGAAAGCCCAGGCTCTCGAAGGATTTACCCGTGCCGGTAACTCCGCCGCCGCCGAACCAGCCGAAGAGCTTTTGCGAACCATGCGCCGCCAGGCCCAATCCAAGGATCAGGCGGACGATCAAAAATGCGATGCTCATACCGGCTTCATTACCGCTCGCTTCCGACCATATCTTGCACCAGCACGAACTCGATGCCCGAAGCCCTTAGTTTCGGGATCATCTCGCGCACCGCTTCGAGCGTCGTCGCGCGCGGATGCCCGATGGCAATCGCCTGCCCCGTCCGGCGCGCGATCTGCGCGGCTTCCAAAAGCTGCGCTTCGGTATAAGCGACGTCGTTGCGATTGTCGAGAAATACGTCGCGTGACGCTGAGGGCACACCAAGCGACTGCGCCGTCGTCTGCCCGACCGAAGTGGCGCTGGTGCGCGAGTCGACGAAGAAGAGGCCGCCCTTTTCCGCCAGTACGCCGATGACGTCGCGCATGACCCGCTGGTCGGCCGAGGCTTTGCTGCCCTCGTGGTTATTGACCCCGCGCGCCAGCGGGACTTGCGCCAGATCCGCTTCGACTTGCTTGGTGATCTGCGGGTCACTCATCTCCGTCGTAACCTTGCCCGGTCCGGGATTCATCCCCGAGACCGTCTCCATCGGCAGGTGCAGCATGACGCCTTTGCCGGCATTGGACGCTTCGCGCGCGACCACGCCGGTGTATGCAACGTCGGGCAGAACGGAGATCGTAAGCGGAATTTGCAGCGCGATAAACCCGCGCTCGGTGTCTATCCATTGCCCGCAGTCGTCGACGATCAAGGCGAGACGCCCGGTTTTTTGACCCGGGGCCGGAGAGGCCGCTTCGGACGGCGAGGTGCTGGGCTGCGGCGTTTCGGTGAGCTCGGGTGCCGGCGTCTGCGCGGGCTCTTCCGTGGGCGTCTCGGTCGCATCGGCAAACGGCGTTTCCTCGGCAGCCGGCTCCTGCGTCGCGTTGGCTGAAACCTCGGGCTGCTGCGTAGCAACCTTTGTTTGTGGACGCAATAACCACCAGCCTGCGGCAAGAGCAAAAGCCACGACCGCGACGAGCATGAGCCACCTGGACACTGTTGGGTTGATTCGTCAATCCAGGATATCGCCCTCGCGGAGCGTAGCAAAGGCGCCATGCAGTTAGATGGAAAGACGTTTATCGTTAGC
Source organism: uncultured bacterium (assembly GCA_964568035.1). Classification (GTDB taxonomy): domain Bacteria; phylum Vulcanimicrobiota; class Vulcanimicrobiia; order Vulcanimicrobiales; family Vulcanimicrobiaceae; genus Cybelea. Next base: position 1,230 of record CAZMPP010000094.1, on the reverse strand, counting down.
GGCGGCAGTTCCGGTCTGGGTGCCGCGTGCGTTACCGAATTTGCTCGCGGCGGCGCAAACGTCGTGATTTGCGACGTAAGCGACCGCGGCGCGGACTTGGCGCGAGAGCTGGGCGACTCGGTGCGGTTTGCCAAGACCGACGTAACCAACTCCGACCAGCTCCAGAGCGCGGTCAACTTGGCCGCCGAGACTTTTGGCGGATTGCATGGCGCGATCAACTGCGCAGGCATCGCCACCGCCGAGCGCGTCATCGGTCGCGAGGGACCGTTGCCGCTCGAGCGATTCAGCAAAGTGATTACCGTGAACTTAATCGGTTCGTTCAACGTCATCCGTCTAGCGGCTGCGAAGATGCTGGAGCGCTCGGTCGATCCCGGCGAGGATCGTGGAGTCATCATCAGCACTGCGTCGGTTGCGGCCTACGACGGGCAAGTGGGCCAAGCGGCCTATTCGGCCTCAAAGGGCGGCATCGTCGGCTTGACACTGCCGGTCGCGCGCGAGTTCGCGCAGCATCAGATTCGCGTCGTGGCCATCGCGCCGGGAATCTTCGATACGCCGTTGTTGGCCGGGCTTCCCGAACCGGCGCGCGAGTCGCTCGGCAAGCAAGTACCGTTTCCGTCTCGCCTGGGAAGGCCGGCGGAGTATGCAGCGCTCGCTCGCCACATCGTCGAGAACCAAATGCTTAACGGCGAAGTGATTCGGCTCGACGGCGCGATTCGGATGGCGCCACGCTAAAGGAAGGCGTGCGCTAAGGCGGCAAGGACTACGCGTGAAGCACGCGCTGATTGGTGCGCTCGTCCTGCTTGGACTGAGCCTTGCTATCGCTCCGTCGCACGCGGCGCCGCGCCCGGCAACCACCGCTTCGCCGGTGCCGTTACCATCCCCCGAGCGTTTGCTTTACGCCATCCGCCGTCAGTTTCGCTCGCATCGTCCGCCGCCGGTGTACGTCACGTACACCCTCGTCCGCAAACAGACGCTCGACGACGGCTATCCCGACCTGCTCAACAGTTACACCTATCATATTTGGTGCCGCACCACCGACCGCGCCGCGCTGGGGCGGCGCGTTTACCGCGGATCGTCGCGCGGGACGCTCGAGTTTTTGCGGCCCTCATTCAACGAACCGTGGGACCCCGGACCGCCCACCGCCGATCTCTTTGAGGCGGCGCCGGCTCATCCGCACACCAGTCCGCGCGACTTCGTTCCGACCCCCGAACCGACCGGCCCTGCATGCGC
>CAZMPP010000093.1:0-9300 GCA_964568035.1 uncultured bacterium | reverse complement strand
GAGATCGTCGAGGTTGCGCTGCGCGACGATGCCGGGACACCGTTTACGGCGAAGTGGATCGGGCGTAACCGTTATGCCTACGGACGATTCCGCGACGGGATGAAGCTGTTCGTGCGCGGTCGCGTGGAGCGCAACTTCACCGGTCCCACCGTCAACGTCGCCCACTACGCACAGCTCGCCGAGAACGAACAGTATCGCGGCGAACTCGTGCCGGTTTACCGCGCTAGCAAGGAGCTGGCCAGCCGCAAGATCGCGATGGTGGTGAAGAAGAACCTGCCGCGTCTGCTGGAGCTGGCACCGCCCGATCCGCTTCCTCCGGCGCTGGCCCGCGAACGTGGTTACCTCGCGCTGCCCGATGCGTACCGCGCCGTGCACGCCCCGCAAGATCCGCAAGAAGCCGAGCTGGCCCGCGAGCGTTTTGTTTTCGCCGAGTTTCTGGCGCTGGCGACGGGAGCGCAACTGCGGCGTGCCGAGCGCGAGCGCGACCACGATGCTCGCGCGCTTAATGTGCCGCCCGAATTGCTGGAGCGTCTGGAAGAGTCGTTGCCGTTTGCCTTGACCGGCGCGCAGCGCCGCGTGATCCGCGAGATTTGGGACGACATGCGGCGCGACGTTCCGATGAACCGTTTGCTGCAAGGCGACGTCGGCAGCGGAAAGACCTTGGTTGCGGCCGCCGCGATTCTGCTGGCGGCGGCCAACGGAATGCAGTCGGCGCTGATGGCGCCGACCGAACTGCTGGCATGGCAGCACGCCGGAAAACTGGCGCCGCTGCTGCTGCCCTTCGGCATCGCTCTCGAAGCAGTTTTCGGCAGTCAAAGCGCGCGTTCGCGAAGCGCGGCGGTCGAAAAGCTGGCCGGTGGCGCGGCCGCGGTTGCCGTCGGCACACACGCGCTGCTGACGCAAGGCGTGGACTTCGATCGCTTGGGGCTAGCAATCATTGACGAGCAGCATCGCTTCGGTGTCGAACAGCGCGCGCTGCTTCGCGCCAAAGGCGGATCGCCGCACACGCTGCATATGACGGCGACGCCGATCCCGCGGACGCTGGCGCAGTCGGTCTACGCCGATCTCGATAACTCGCAGCTCGACGAGCTTCCACCCGGGCGAACGCCGATCGAAACGTTTGCCGTTCGATCGAGCCGGTTGGCACACGTTTACGAGTTCGTGCGCAAGATCGTCGCCCGCGGCAATCAGGCCTACGTGGTCGCGCCGGCGATCGACGAGGGCGAGAACGAACTCACCAGCGCCGTGGTTGAAGCCGAGCGGCTACAGAATAAGGTATTTACCGATCTGCGCGTCGGATTGCTGCACGGGCGGCTCTCGTCGCGCGATAAAGAGGGGACGATGTCGCGCTTCGTGCGCGGCGAGCTCGACGTCCTGGTTTCGACGACGGTGGTCGAAGTGGGTGTGGACGTCGCCAATGCAACCGCAATGGTCGTGCTCGACGCGCATCATTACGGACTGGCGCAGCTGCACCAGCTTCGCGGACGCGTCGGACGAGGCGCTGCGAAGTCATACTGCATCCTCGTCTATCCCGACGATGCCGGCGACCGCGAGCGGCTGGAGATACTCACCCGCGAGACCGACGGCTTCAAGATTGCCGACGAGGATCTGCGCCTGCGCGGCCCGGGCCAGCTCGCCGGAACGGTGCAATCCGGCGCCGCGGACCTCAGGCTCGGCGATCTCGTCCGCGACATTGACGTCTACCGCGCCGCCAAGCGCGCCGCCGAGGCCATCGTCTCGGCCGATCCGGCGCTGGATCGGCCGGAGCACGCCGGGCTGCGCGCGGCCCTCGAAGCGACGCCTAGCACGCGCGCCCTGCTGCTTTCGTCGTGAGGGTTAGGCGCCAGCGGAGCGAATAGCGCCGGGCATGTCCAACCGCAGCTTTGTGCTCGCGGCCGTCTTAACGGCGGCGGCGCTCTCCTTCTCGCCGGGCATCGGCCAAGCCGCGACGCATGAGGTCGCGCGAGCAACGCTTTCCAACGGCCTTCGCGTCATCGTCGTGCGTAACACGCTCGCCCCGGTCGCCACCGCGATGCTCAACTACGAAGCCGGTTCCGACGAGCAGTGGATTCCGGGACTGGCCCACGCAACGGAGCACATGATGTTCCGCGGAAGCGCGACGCTCTCGTCGGCGCAGCTGATGGACTCGATCGGAATTACCGGCGGCGCGTTCGACGCGGACACCGAGAGCAACGTCACGCAGTATTACTTCACCGTTCCGTCGGCGTATCTCGACATCGCGTTGCGTGCCGAACGCTCGCGCGCCGAAGGTTTGCTGCTCACGCCCGACCTGTGGAGCCAAGAACGCGGCGCAATCATTCAAGAGGTCAAGCAAGACGATAGCGACGCATTCTACCGCCTCTTCACGAAGATGCAGAACCGGCTGATCGGCGGGACGCCCTATGCGAAGAACACGCTAGGAACCGTCGCGGCGTTCAACAGCACCGTGACCAGCACGCAGCTGCGAAAGTACTACCAAGAGTGGTACCATCCCAACAACGCCGTCTACGTGATCGCCGGCAACGTCGATCCGCAGGCAACGATTGCCAAAGTGCGAGAGGTCTTCGGCAGTCTTCCGGCGGTGCCGCTGCCGGCGCGCGAGCCGGTTGCACTGCGGCCGCAGCGGCCGGCGCTCTATCACGATAGCTCCGATCAAGCTTATACGGCCGTGCTGCTGGGATATCGCTTCCCCGGTTACGACAGCCCGGATTATGCGGCGGGTGAGATACTCAGCGACGTGCTCAGCAGCCAGCGCAGCGATTTCGGCGGACTGGCCTACACCGGCAAAGCCTTGGGGACGCAGTTCGTAACGCAGACCTATCCGAAGGCCGGCATCGGCATTGCTTTCGGCGCGGTGCCGGTGTCAACGCCGCCGGAGAAGATCGACGCGCTCTTGCGCGCCATCCTAAAGAAATATCAGCAAGACGGCGTTCCCGCCGATCTCGTGCAAGCGGCAAAACTGCGCGAAATCTCCGCCTTGGAGTTCAACGCCAACTCGATTGAGGGACAAGCCTTCCAATGGAGTCAGGCGGTGGCGGTTCAGGGTCTCAACTCGCCCGACGACATGATCGCGCGTTTCGATCGCGTCGGCGTAGCCGACGTCAACCGGGTTCTGCGCACCTACCTCGACGGCAAGAACGCCGTCGTTGCGTACGCGGTGCCGAAGAACAGCGGCGCGGTCAACAGCGGCGGCGGCGGTCTGGCGAAAGAGAACAATCTCATACCGCCCAGCAAGCACGAGCCGCTTCCCGCCTGGGCGCAGAGCGTGCTGCAGAATCTGCACGTGCCCGAACAAACGCTCGCGCCGGTCGACATGACGCTTTCGAACGGCATTCGCCTGATCGTTCAAGAGGAACATATTTCGCGCACGGTCGTCGTCGACGGCGACATCCAAAACAACCCGCAAGTGCAGGAGCCGCCGGGACAGGAGGGCATCGCCGACCTCACCGACGGTCTGCTCCCCTATGGAACCACAACGTACGATCGCGTGGGCTTGCAGCGCGAACTCGATGCGATCGCCGCGTCCACCGAGACCGGGACGAGCTTCGGTGTCGACGTACTTTCGGCGAACTTCGACCGCGGCGTCCAACTGCTGGCCGACGAGCAACTGCATCCCGCCTTTAAGGCGGCGGACTTCTCGGTCGTGCAGCAGCAGATCGCCGGCGAGCTCGAAGGCGAGATGACCGCGCCCGACCATCTGGCCTCGGTAGCACTCGCTAAAGCGCTCTATCCGGCCGGCGATCCATCGCAGCGGTTCGCGACGCCTAAGAGCATCGGCGCGCTGACGCTCGACGACGCCAAGCGGTGGTTCACCGCAGCCTATCGGCCCGATCTCACCACGATCGTCGTTATCGGCGACACGACGCCGCAAGCGGCGCGGGCGGTCTTCGAAAAATACTTCGGTGGATGGACGGCGAGCGGGCCCAAGCCTAACGTCGAGCTCCCGGCCGTTCCCGCCAACGCGCCGAGCCAGGCTGAAGTGCCGGCGACGGGACGCGTGCAATCGTCGGTGCGTCTGATCGAGACGCTGCCCATCGTTCGTTCGGATCCGGCGTGGGCGCCGCTGCAAGTTGCCAACGCCGTTCTTACCGGCGGCTTTTATTCGTCACTGCTCTATCACGATCTGCGGGAAGTTCACGGCTACGTCTATTCGGTGGAGAGTTCGGTAAGCGCGGAACGCGTACGCGGCGCCTTCGGCGTCGATTACGCCTGCGATCCGCAGAAGATCGTGCCGGCGGAAAACCAAATCGAAGCCATCCTGGGCCAGCTCGCGCGCGAGCCAATCGATCCGGCGCGTCTGTTGAGTTCCAAGGCGTTGTTGATGGGCCGGATTCCGATCAGCGTTTCGAGCTACAGCGGCGTCACGCAGCAGCTGCTGAACTTCTCCGACCTCGGGCTGCCGCTCGACCAAGGCGTCATCGACGCCCGAAACGAGCTGGACGCCAGCGCGGCGACCATTCAGCAAGCCTTGGCGAAATACGTCCGTCCCAACGCGTTCGTTCGCATCGTGACGGGACCGGGCCCGCGGTAGACCGAACGCGCCGAGGATGACCGCCGTCCGCGGGATCGGTTTCGACATCGATCACACGCTCGCAATTGACAACCGGCTCGAACGCGTGGCGCTGCTGCGCCTGCTCGAGTTCGTGCTGGCGCGCGGTGGGCGCACGCTCGGCACGCTAACCGACGAGATCGAGAGCATTGATGCGTTGCTGGCGCGTCAGCGCAACGGCGAGTTTTCCATTGACCAAGCGGTGCGGGTCTTTGTGACCGAGCACGGCCTCGAACCGGATAGATCGTTCGTCGAAACGTTTCGCGCGAATGCCGTCGAGATGGTCGAAGAGTTCGTCGTGCCGCTCCCCGGTGTAAAGCGTATGCTCGAGACGCTGCGACGGCGCGGCATTGCCGTCGCCGTTCTCAGCAATGGATGGAATCCGCTGCAAGCGCGCAAAGCTATCCAAGCCGGATTCGACGGTCCGGTGCTGGTGAGCAGCGAAATCGGCGAGCGCAAACCGGAGGCCGGGGCCTTCGATCTTCTCGCGGCGCGCCTCGGGACGCCGCCTGACGAAGCGTGGTACGTCGGAGACGATCCGCGCGTCGACGTCGCCGGAGCGCAAGATGCCGGCCTGAGTGCGATCTGGATAAACTGGGAGCGAAAGGAGTATCCGCAAGAGTTGGCTCCGCCACGATATACGATCAGCACGTTCGACGAGCTGCTCGAGCTGGTACCCGCACCGGTGTACGCGCTATGATGCGCCGCTTCGCATTTGTTCTGACGCTGGCGATGATTGCGAGCGTGACGCCGGCCAGGCCGGCGCCGCTGAGTTACGAGCAGAAGCTCGTCGACTTGCAGAAGCGTTACACGGCGTGGTCGTTCCAAGAGAGTCCGGGCTCGGCGACCGATGCCGGGATCCATACGTACGACCACCTGCTCTCCGATTATTCGGCCGCGACGCAGAACGCCGAGATGGCGCGGCTGCGCTCGTTTCGCAACGAGCTTGCGGGGTTGCTGCCGCCGGCCGGTACCGACGCCCACGGGCGCGTCGATTATCTGCTGATCCGGTCCGACATCGAAGGCGATTATTGGAGCCGCACCGTGCTGCGCGGCCTCCAGCGCAACCCGAGCGTTTACGAGGGTGAGTGCAGCAACGGAATCTTTTCGATCGTCAAGCGGCAATACGCGCCCGACGAGACGCGTATTCGCTCGGCCATTGCGCGCCTGCGTGCCTGCCCGCGGGTGTTGTCGCAGGGCAAAGCCAACTTGACGCAAACCGTACGCGAGTTCGCGCAGATCGCTTCGGAAGATATTCGCGACGGCGACGCGCTCTACACCACCACGCTCGACGAGATCGCACGCGACGCGTCGCCGGCGACCCGCGCCGATCTGAAGTTGGCGCAATCACAGGCGCTCGCGGCGCTGCATGCCTACCGCGCGTGGCTCGACGCCCATATGTCGAGCTTTAAGGCCGGCGGGTTTGCCGTCGGGCGCACGCAGTACGATTACTTCTTGCGGCGCGTGCTGATGCTGCCGTTTGATTCGAGTCAAGTTGCAGCGATCGGGCGCACCGAGCTGGCGCGCGACCGGGCGCTGGAAGTTTGGGAGAACGGCCGCGACGCGCACGAGCCCGCGCCGTCGCCCGCGCCGACGTTTGGAAGCAAGGCGGAGTTCTTAGCCTACTACGAAGCGAGCCTGCAGAAGATCATCAGCTTCATCAACTCACATCAGATCGTCACCATTCCGTCGTACATCGGGCCGTTTCACATCGTCGAGGTGCCCAAGGCGCTGGCCGCGACCTATCCCGGCGGTTTCATGAATCCGCCGCCGATGTTCTCGACCGATCCGCAGGGCTTTTATTTCGTCCCGGACTTTAGCCCAAGTAACACCAGCTTTTTCGTCGAGCAGGCGCGCCAGTCGGTGCTGCCGTTGCTCGGGCACGAAGGCATTCCGGGGCACTTCATGCAGTTTACCTACGCCTACCACAACCCCGATTACATCCGGCACGTGCACGACGACGGCGTCTTTGCCGAAGGCTGGGCCTTTTACGGCGAGGAGATGCTGATGCGCGAAGGGCTCTACGACGACGATTCCGGCGCGCGCAAGCAGGTGATTCACTTGATGCGTCATCGCGCCACGCGGGTCGGCGTCGACGTCGGCCTGGCGACCGGAGAGATGACGTTGCCGCAAGCCATCGCGTACTTTCAAAAGAACGCGGGCATCGACTACGATACGGCGCGCGGCGAGGCCACGCGGTTTGCCATGGATCCCGGTCAAGCCATCGACTATTTGATCGGCAAGATTCAAATCGAGATGCTGATCGGGCCGGCGAGCGATCGCGACGGATCGAACTTTTCGCTGCGCGCCTTCCACGATCGGCTTCTTTCATATGGAACCGTGCCGTACTCGACGATTCGCTACGAGTGGCTCGGCGATGCGTCGTGGCTGCAGCCCACGCTGAGGCCGATGCTGCCGAGGAACTTTTGAGGACGCGCGCGTGCCGAAGATTACCGGCGGCTCGTTGGGGAGCCGGAAGTTGAAGTCGCCAAAGGGCGCGCAGGTGCGTCCGACGCCCGGACGCGTCAAGGAGTCGCTTTTTTCGATATTGATGCATCGTCTCGAAGGCGCGCGCGTGCTCGATCTGTTCTCCGGCACAGGTGCGATCGGGTTCGAGGCGGCATCGCGCGGTGCGTCGCGCGTGGTTTCGGTTGAGGCCAGCCGAGAGATCGCGACGACGATCGAAGAGGCCGCCAAGGATTTGGGCGTAGACGGCGTCGTCTCGGTCTTTCAGGCTCCGGCCGAACGCGCGCTCTATCGTTTGGAGGGCCCGTTCGACATCGTCTATCTCGACCCACCGTACGCCGACCCCGTGCCGATGCAGGTGTTCCGCTTGCTGCGCGAGCGAAACCTGTTGGCCCCCGGCGCGCTGGTGGTGTACGAGCACGCGGCCAAGCGGATACTCCCCGACATACCCGGATATCGCTCCGAACGCGAAGAAGTCTACGGCGATGTCGCCCTGGCCTTCCTCGTGCCGGACGCTTGAATAACGGTACGTCGATGCGCGTGACGCGCGCCGTTTATCCCGGATCTTTCGATCCGCCGACGAACGGACATCTGGACGTGATCGAGCGCGCGGCGCGATGCTTCGGCGAAGTCATCGTTGCCGTCGTGGTGAACCCGCAGAAGCGCTCGCCGATGTTCTCGCTCGAAGAACGCGAGGCGATGCTCAGGAGCAGCGTGGCCGCGATACCCAACGTACGGGTCGAGCACTTCCGCGGCCTCCTAGCCGACTACGTCAAGGCGGAGAGCGCCGACGTCATCGTGAAGGGTCTGCGAGTCGTCTCCGATTTCGAGAGCGAGATGTCGGCGGCGATGATGAACCGGTCGCTAAGCGACGTGGACACGCTCTTTCTCATGTCGGATCAACGGTACTCGTTCGTAAGTTCAAGTTTGGTCAAAGAGGTATTCTTTCTCGGAGGCGAAGTCGCGGCGCTGGTACCCGAGCCGGTGCTCCGCATGATGACGGAGAAGCGAACCACCCTACAACGGAGGTAATGATGTCGGTCTATCGCGTCTTGGATAAACTCGAAAACTACGTGCATGAGGGCACCTGGTTGCCCGCCGGCTATCGTATTCTGTCGGAGGAGCGGTTGCTGGAGCTGCTCGAGAAAGTCCGGGCCTCGTTACCCGAAGAAGTGGGCCGCGCTAAGGTTATCGCTAAGGATCAGGACCGCGTCATGCGCGCGGCTCAGGAAAAGGCTCAGGCGATCGTCGACGAGGCCGCGAGCAGACACGAGGAGCTGATCGACCAGAACGAGATCGTCCAGCGCGCGCGCACGACCGGTGACACGATTCTGCGCGACGCCGAGGAGCGCGCCGGAAAGATTCGCGAAGGCGCCGACCGCTATGCCGCCGAGACGCTGGCCGAGATGGAGGCCCGCTTGGCCAATGCCCTGGGCGCCGTGCGCAAGGGGAAGGAGATGCTCGAACGCCGTCCTCCCCCGGCTCCCGAGCAGCCGCTGGCGGATGCCGCGGCCAAGAGCAAGCGAGCCGCCTTCGATCTGCAATCGGCCGCCGAGGAGACCGCGGAGCTCGAATCGGTCTGAGACTCGCCTCCTTGGGTAATTACGCTAGATGAGAAAAATAGCAACCGTGCTCGCGCTCGCCGGGCTGGCGATGATGGCTGCACCCGCTTTCGCCGACCAACTCGGTGGAATTTCGGGAACGGTCGTTGATGCGAAGACCGGCCAGACGATGCCGAACGTCACGCTCTTTTATTATCGCGCGCCGTACCTCGAGAACGGCCCGAACCACATCATGAAGCTGGAGACGAACCGTCGCGGATTCTTTAGCGACATTACGCTCAATCCGGGACGATATATCATCATGGCGCAGGTGCCAGGTAAAGTCGAAGGCTGCGCGGTCGACGACGTCATCGGCGGCGAAACCGCGCGCATGAAGATCGCGATCGGCCATGACTCGATTATGTGCAGCGGTCCGCGCGTGCATCCGGCGCTCGTCGACCCGAACGCAACCGCCGACGTCTATCGCAGGTAACGCTTAGCGCTTAGCGCTCGCGTTGTCAGACTAGTTGTGTCACCCTGAGAGACGCGCAGCAGCGGACTCGATGGGTGGCACTTAGTTTATGTGGGTGGAAAACTTATACCGGTGGGGCTTGGACGTTGTGCGCGAAGGCTTCGAGGCGGGCGCGATCGATTGCTTTGACGCGGCCGCGATCGAGTTCCAGCGCGCCGGCGGTACGCAGGCGGAGCAGCGCGCGAGCCGCCATGTCGCGTACGGTGCCGGCA
>CAZMPP010000092.1:0-9339 GCA_964568035.1 uncultured bacterium | reverse complement strand
CGGCCCCGATCCTGACCGGCACGGTTGCAACATCGAGCGCGGCCGGAAAGGCTGCAATCGCCGGCGGAACATGGCTGGTGATTTTATGGATCGCCGGCGTGTCGGTCGCGCTCGTGCGGATCGCCTTCGGATACGTTCGCATCGGGCGAATCGTTCGCAACGCAACGCCGGCCCCGAACCTCGGAGCCGAGGTGCGCCTTTCTAAGGATATCTGCGTACCGCTCGCGGCCGGGATCCTCTCTCCCGTCATCCTGCTGCCGGCGAACGTCGTGCCCGGCCTCGAGCCGCGCGATCTCGCGAGCATCGTCGAACACGAGCGCGCCCACATCCGCCGAAAGGATGTCGCCGGCAATATCGTGGCACGCCTTATACAAGCCTTCCTCTTCTTCAATCCCTGCGTCTACGTCATCGGACACCAGCTCGTCAAGGAACGCGAGTTTGCTTGTGACGATTGGGCCGCGCATGCTACCGGAAAACCCGAGAGCGTCGCATCTTGCCTGGCGCGCCTTGCACAAATTCGTAGCAATGCACGCGTTCCATTACTCACTCCGAGCGCCATCGGCTCACGACCTATGGTCGTCGGTCGAATTGCGCGGCTGCTTGATAGAAAGGGCTTTGACTTGAGAGTTAATTATTTTGTTTTAAGCGCGAGCATCTTGGCTCTTGGGACGCTCGCGCTGCTGCTCCAGAGCGCCGCGGGCTTGGCTTCGACAGGCACCGTGGCGGCTACGAGCGGATCGCCTTCAAAATGCTATTCCAGCGTCAAGCCGCTCGACGCGGCGCCGCCTAATATCTCGAAAGCAGATTACCGCGCCAACGTGTCGGCAAATGCTCTCGTCACCGTCGCTCCCAGTGGACACCCCGCCAGTGCGAAAATCGTGAAGTCCAGCGGCAGCAATTCGATCGACAATGCCACCGTTGCGGCGGCGATGGCCTCAACGTACTCGCCTCAACTCGACGCATGCAAGGCCGTTACCGGTCAGTATCTCTTCCACGTCCAAACTGCCCCATAGCATCCTAGAGGCGGAGAAGCGCGGCGTCGAATCGCCGCGCTTCTCCGGACTTTTAACCAATCACCTTTGCTTTACCGCCGGACCTCGCCGGCGTAATCGGTGCTGGCTTCGACTTCGCCCCGTGTGGTGCGATCGTCCGCTAGCGCTCGACGAACCTTTTCGCGGTGTTCGGGCGACTTCGGTCTAACCGCCACGAGCACGCCGCCCTCACGCAATCCTTTCTCGTAATCCTTTGCCCGTTTCTCACCAATGCCGACGCCCACAAGTCCACCGACGATGCCGCCTCCCGCTGCTCCCACGCCTAAGCCGGCGAGTGCGGCTGCCAACGGTCCGGCAACGAGCGGCGTCGCCGCTCCTGCAGTCCCCGCGATTGCAACCACGCTTCCCGTTGCCGTCAGTCCGGCAACGATTGCGCCGAGAATGCCGCCAACCGTCGCGCCGGCAGCCATGCCTTCGCTGCCCTTAGCCTTGACCATTGACGAGAAGGCCTGTTCCCGCGTCTTGTCGTCCATCATGACGCTGATCTCGTCTTGGCCATAGTCGAGCGCATGCAACCGATCAACCGCTGCGGCGGCCGAATCGGGAGCGTAATATATTTCAGATTCAAACTGGTCTTGTTCGTGCATTAAACTCTCCTTCTTCAGACGGCGTTCTACCCGCGGCGCGGAGAGTTAAACGACACACCCTAAAAACAATCGTGTGCTATGGAGAGTGTGATGGCGGGTATAAAGAAAAGCCGGCAGCCTGCAAACGGCGACCGGCTTCCTGGATGGATACTTTGTTGATTATCGGCGCTCTAGAACGGAATCTCGTCTTCGAGCTCGTCGGCAGGTGCATCGCCGCCGGCGCCGGACGACGCCGGCGCGGAGGCTTGGGCGCCGCGGCCACCGTTAAAGCCGCCGCCGTGATCGCCTTCGGCATCGTCGCGACGCGAGGAAAGCATTTGCATGCCGGAGATAACGACTTCGGTAGCTTGGCGTCGAATCGGTTGGCCGCTCTCGTCGCGCAGCTTCGTATCGTCGTAAGAACGAATGGAGAGCCGTCCCTCGACCAGCACGGGGCTGCCCTTCTTGAGGAAGGTGTTACAGGTTTCGGCTAGGCGCTCCCAAGCGACGATGTCTACGTACATCGTGTCTTCCGGCTTGGCGTCGCGCTTATTGGGATTGACGGCGATGCGAAACTTCGTCACGGCCGCCGAGCCGGAGTTCACATAACGGATCTCCGGATCGCGGGTGAGGTTTCCGACCAAAATAACCTTGTTGAACGACGCTGCCATACCTTACTCTCTTTCGCTGACTCAAAAACACTTTGGTACGATTTTTAGCACTCCAGAGTGTCAGCAGTGTGGCACAGATGTTGCCGGAACGCTGCCTTCGATTTAAGCCGGTTGTTGCGGCGGCGGTGGAGCTGCGGCCGCCATCGCGGCCATGTGCGTCTGCATCTTCGCGTCGAGCCGCACTACGAGCGCCCGCAGCACGTCCTCATGAAGCTTGAGCTGCCGCTCGAGCTCCTTCGAAGCTGCGGCGTCGCTCTTGAATTGCATGACGACGTAGTTGCCTTCGCGTGAATCGGCGATTTCATAAGCAAGCCTCTTCTTGCCTAAGCGCTCGATGCCCACGACTTCTCCGCCCTGACCTTTAACGATCTCACCGATCGCATTGGCCCGCGTCTCGACCTCGCTCTCTTCGAGCGACGGCCGCAAAATGTACGTTACCTCGTAGTCGGTCATTAGTTCTCCGTTGGTAAGGGGAAAGGAGCCTATTTGAGCGCGGCCCTGAGAATTCCCGTGCCCGGCGACGCTAGGAGTCGGAACGCCGCCCTTGGAACGACGGCTCGCATCCCTTTTCTCATTAAGTGGACCTGCTCGCTATGTCAGGAGAGGAACTATGGTTAGCAAGCCGCTGATCGCCGCCGTTTCGCTGGCGCTGCTCGTTTCGGCCGGGTGCTCCCCAGCCGCCACCGGGCTCGGCGGAGGCCCCGCGGCGGGAGGAGGCGTTTCGACCCCGGCGGACCACATGCACGGACTTCTTCCGCAGACAAAACGCGGCACCGGTCCGGGCGGATACATCTCCCACGTCATCGTCATCATTCAAGAGAATCGCAGCTTCGAAAACTTTTTCGCCGGCTATCCTAATGCCAATGCACCAATGTTTGGGTGCGTCGACCCGAGCGTTCACCAAAAGCTCGTGCAATCGCCCCCCAAGCGCTTTCGTTCGGGATCGGGCTGCCCAAGCACCGACATTACGGTCCCGCTCGCAGAGACGACCTTCGCGAAGAATGCCGACATTGCCCACGATTGGAATTCGTCCATTACCGAATGGAACGGCGGGAACATGGACGGCTTTGGGGCGTACGGCCTCAAACACGGTCAATATACGGCCTATGAATATATGCAGCACTCGCAAATACAGCCGTATTTGGACATGGCCAACCAATACGTGCTCTCGGATGCGATGTTTCCCACCGAGTTCGGCGGCAGCTTCACCGGACACCTAACCCTGGTTGCCGGCAACGACGATCTCAATCCCAGTAAGGCCGAGGTGGACTTCCCCAACGGCATCTACGACGATTGCGACTCACCGCCGGGTACCAAGAGCTCGTACGTGGATACCAAGCGCAAGGTCCACCGTTTTCAGGCACCTTTTCCGTGCTTCACCCAATGGAACACGATTGCCAATCCTCTCGACAGCGCCGGCGTGTCGTGGAAGTACTACGCTTCGAAACAGCTCAATGCTGGTTTTTGGGAACCGTTCGAGGCGATGTCGTACGTGCGCTACGGTCCTGACTGGAACAACATCATCGCTCCTCAGACGCGTTTCCTGACCGACGCCGCCAACGGCGATCTCGCTTCCGTCAACTGGGTTTCACCGAGCCACAACGACTCCGACCACCCTGGAGCACACAAGGATACCGGCCCTTCATGGGTCGCCTCGGTGGTCAACGCCGTCGGTGAAAGCTCGTATTGGAACACGTCGGCCATCATCGTCGTCTGGGACGATTGGGGCGGCTTTTTCGACAACGCGCCGCCGCCGCAGCCCGACTTTCGCGGACTGGGCATGCGTGTGCCGTGTCTCATCATCTCGCCCTACGCAAAGCAAGGCTACGTGAGTCATACCCAGCTGGAGTTCGCTAGCGTTCTGAAGTTTATCGAAGAAGTCTACGGCCTCGGCTCGATCGGACCGGGTTCGCAAGGCTACAGCGACCAGCGCGCCAACGACCTCAACGATGCCTTCGATTTCAGCCAAAGCCCGCGGCAGTTCGTACCGATCGGATCGAAATATAAGAAAGAACACTTCCTCCATGAACCGCCCTCGAACGAACCAGTAGACACCGAATAGCCGGGACCCACGCCCCTAAATACAGAGACCTCCGATTACTCGGAGGTCTCTGTATGTCGGCGCGAAGTTTATTGCGTGAGCTCTTCGAGATCGTTCTTATTGGTGTCGGCAAAGAAGAGCACGGTGTTGCTGTCGGTGGTGCCCCCGGCCAGCAGCGCGTAGACTCCGGCCGTCCTACTCTGATCGACGACCTTGGTGGCCAGCACCTTACCGGCCGGCGTCATCTCGATGAGGGTATTGCCGCCTTTGGTGTTGGCAATGATGAGATTGCCGTTGGGCAGGAGCGTCGCAGCGAACGGCGCGTTGAGCGGATTACCGCTATGCACGAGCGTCCCGCACGTCGTCTTGGGGTGCGCGCACTTGAACGTCTTGCCCCCGGGCTTGACGATGATCTCGTCTTTCTGGAGCAAGTTGCTGGCGTGATTGAACGCGACGACCGTATTATTGGCGCCGTCGACGATGTAGAGCGTATCGACGTTCTTGTCATACGCCATGCCGGACGGCCCGAGAATGCTCCAGCCCTTGCCTTTGTTGACCTCGAAGCCTTTGGCCACTTCTAAAAGCTGCCCGGTGCCGTAATTCCCGGTGCTCAAGCCGACGATCGCCCCGGTCTTAGCATCGCTGGTATAGATGAACTCGGGGTGGTAGAAATTCGTGAAGAAGGCGTCGGCGTCGCCGAGCGGCATAACGATCGGCGAACTATAACTCTTCTTGAAGTTCCCATTTTGGTCGAACCATGCGAGCTCGCCGCTCGTTTGCCCGGCACCGTAGACCTGATTGCCTAGCGTCGTCATGGCGTCGCCGACGCACCCTTTAAAATCGTTGCTCTGCGCCCACTGCACCGGCTTGGAGTTCGGCTTTGGATCGAACAGCTCCATCGTCGTGCCGTTTCCGGCCGTTCCGGAAGCGTCGGCGTAGTTGCAAACGAGCAGCTGCCCCGTCTTTAAGCCAAAGTCGCTCTTTGCAACCGAGATCGCTCGCGGCCCGGTATCGCCGTTCTTCGGATCGACGGTCGACCCGATGACGGCGTGCTTGGTGAGCTTCTTGAGGACCGACGTGTTGTCGTCCGGCCGAAATGCAACTGCCGGGACTTCAAATTGCGGCATGCTCCCGAGCGCGCTCGGCGTAACGGCGGCGCCATTGCCGCCGCACGCCGAAGTCGCGAGCGCTGCCGCTGCCAGCAGCGCACCACGAACCTTGAGAAGTAGCATCGGCGTTACCTGTCTTACCTTACTGCTGGAGCTGGTGAAGGTTGTTGTCGTTAGTGTCCGTGTAAAAGAGCGTCGTATTGCTGTCGGACTTGCCGCTTGCGGCCAGGCCGAAGATGGCCGGGCTGTCACTTGAGTCGGCAACTTTGGTTGCCAAGACCTGACCGGCAGGCGTGAACTCAACCAGCTTGTTGTCCTTAGTGTTGGCCGCGATCAGATTACCGTTGGGCAATATAGTGAGCGCGACCGGACCATTGAGGGGGCTGCCGGCAAGGACGAGCTTGGCGCACGAATCCTGCTTGTGAATGCACTTGAACGTCTTGCCGCCGGGCTGAACGACGATCTCGTTCTTAACCAATAGGTTGCCGGGATGCGATACCGAGATAACCGTATTCGTATTGCCGTCGACGATATACATGACGTCTTTACCCTTATCGTATTGGAATCCGGAGGGTCCGAGCGTACCCCAACCCGATCCGCTGACCGCGAAACCGCTGATCACTTGGGTTTCTTTTGGATTCCCATATGGACCGATTGCGAAGCTAACGACGCCGCCCGTTTTTGCGTCGCCGACCATGATGTACTCGGCAGCATATGCGTAAGGGTTGTAAATGTCGCCGTCTGCGAACGGCTCAGCGATGGGAGAGCCATACGTCTTAAGACCCTTCCCGGCATGACTGATCCCCGAACAAGTGCCGGAAGTTAATCCGCAAGCGTAAACACTGTTGCTGGCTCCGGAAACCGCACTGCCGTCGCAACCTTTAATTTTCGCGTTCGTATAGAAACTGCGGGGTTTCGAACCGACCGTCGGATCGAGCACTTCGACCGTCGTGCCGTTTCCGGCGGTACCGGACGAATCGGCAAAGTTACAAGTGACTAATTGTCCCTTCTTGAGGCCGAAATTGTTCTTCACGATGGCCAGGGAGTGCGGACCGGTATCGCCGTTCTTTGGATCCACGGTCGTACCGATGACGACGTCCTTGGTGAGTTTCTTGAGAATCGATGTAGTATCGGCTGGTGAGTCTGCTCCGCCCTGAGTGAGCGAAAGCTGCGACGCCCCGCCGGCTCCCGCCGAGCCGGGCATTGTGCCGTTGCCGCCGCAACCCGCCGTTACGAGTAGCGCTCCGAGCAAGAGCGACGCGGCACGTTCCTTGGAAAACATTGGTAAAACCTCGCTGGTAAACGCAGTAGCTTGTAGTGAATGCCCTTTCGAATCGCCTTTTTGCACGCCCTTCCCGAGCTAGCGACCGCCGTCACCTTTTAGGAAAAAGTTCTTGCAAAGAAAACTATAGTCATTACGACTCCGATCGCGACCACGAGCGCGCGCGCGACCGCCTGAGGAGTTCGTCGAAAGACGCGTGCCCCAACGTACCCGCCAACCAATGCAACCAGGGCCATCGGCACGGCAAAGCGCCAATCGACGACGCGGGCGATCAAGAACGGAATTAATGCGACACCATTAATCGCTACCGAGAGCACGTTCTTGATGGCATTTTGTGCGTTGAAGTTGGGAAGCCCCGAGAACGCGAGCACGGCAAGCATCAAGATACCCATTCCCGCCCCAAAGTAGCCGCCGTAAATCGCCACACAAAACTGCACTACGAGTTGCCATGGTGCGTGGCGCGGCGCGACGTCTTTCTTGCGAGTCAACAGCGGACTGATGGCAAAGACAACCGTCGCAAAGAGCAGCAGCCACGGGATGAGGCGGACGAAGAGCGATTGCGGCGTGTTCAAAAGCAGCGTGGCCCCGATCAACGAGCCGACGACGCTGACCGAAATGACCGGCAACAACAAGCGCCGGTGTTCGGCGACCTCTTCACGGTAGCCGCGCGCGCTGCCGATCGTTCCGACCCACATCGCAGCGTTATTGGTCGCATTGGCCGAGATCGGCGGTACGCCGGAAAAGACGAGCGCCGGAAACGAAAGAAAGCTTCCGCCGCCCGCAACGCTGTTCATGACTCCGGCTGCGAACGCGGCGGCAGCCGGCACGACGAGCTGCGCGCCGAGCACGTTAGAGTTAAAGCGCCGTTCTCTCGCGCTTGGTGACGCGATAAACGCGCCGCACGTTTTTGAGCGTCTCGAGCTTGGTGAGCAGCTTGTGCAAGTGATCGAGATCGCGAATCTGGACCGTCAGGCTGGTGACGGCGACGCCGTCCTTACGAACGCGCGCGTTAACCGAGCTCACTTGCGTCTTGAGCTCGGCGAAGACACCCATGATGTCTTGAAGCAGCTGCGACCGGTCTTCGGCTTCGACTTCGATATCGACGCCATGCGTGAGTCCCTCAGACTCGATCCATTGCGATTGCAGAATCCGCTCGGGCGTAGCGTTCATGAAAGCTACGTTCGGGCAATCGGCACGATGCACGCTCACGCCGCGCCCGATGGTGACGTAACCGATGATCGGATCGCCGGGGACGGGCGAGCAGCACTTCGAGAGACGCACCAGAACGTCGTCCACGCCGGCGATTCGCACTCCCGTCGAGCGCCGGATGCTCTTGCGAAGCGCGGGTTTGCGCCCGATTTTGGTAAGGTCGACGACGTTGTCGTGCTTGACTTCGTCGCGAACGCGATTGGCGACGGCTTGCGCCGACGCATCGCCGAAGCCGATCGCCGCAAAGAGATCGGTCGGCGTGGCGTAGTTCAAACGCGTCGCGATGCGTTCGAGCAGCTCGCCGCGGGCAACGTCGGTACGAAGGCCCGCGCGCGCCAGCTCCTGCTCGAGCGCTTCCTGCCCGGCCAGCACGTTCTCTTCGCGCCGTTCCTTGCGGAACCACTGTTTGATCTTGTGCTTCGCACTGGAGGTCTTGACGATCGATAGCCAGTCGAGCGACGGACGTCCGCTCGATTTATTTACCAGAATCTCACAGATGTCGCCGTTCTGCATTTGATAGTCCAGCGGCACGATGCGGCCGTTGGTCTTTGCACCGACGCAATGATTGCCGACGTCGGTATGCACCTGGTAGGCGAAGTCGAGCGGCGTGCCGCCGGCCGGAATCGAGTAGACGTCGCCGCGCGGCGAAAAGACGAAAACCTGAGAGTCGAAGAGGTCGAGCTTGAGGTTCTCCATGAAGACGCGCGAGTCGCGCATGTCTTTCTGCCATTCCAGCAGCGCGCGAAGCCAGGAAAGCTTGTTCTCAAACTGATCGGCCTTGCCGCCCTCTTTATAACGCCAATGCGCGGCGATGCCGTACTCGCCGGTGCGGTGCATCTCCCAGGTCCGGATTTGAATCTCGAGCGGATCGCCGCTAGGCCCGACGACTGTCGTGTGGAGCGACTGGTACATGTTGGGCTTGGGCATCGCGATATAATCTTTGAAGCGTCCGGGTAACGGCGTCCACATTGCATGCACCGCGCCCAGCGCCGCATAACAATCCTTGACGCTATCGACGATGATCCGGATGGCGGTCAGATCGTATATGGTCGAGAAATCGCGGCCGCTGCGGATCTTGGAATAGATCGAATAGAAGTGTTTCGGCCGGCCTTGAATCTCGGCGTTGATCTTGAGCTCTTTGAACTCGTCGCGCAGTCGCGCGATGCCCATCTCGACATCGGCTTCTCGCTCGCGGCGCGTTTTTGCAACCCGTTCGACGATGTCGTGGAACGAAGCTGGATCGAGATACCGCAGGCACTCGTCTTCGATCTCCCACTTGATCTTCCAAATTCCGAGACGATGCGCGATCGGCGCGTAGATGTCGAGCGTCTCGCGCGCGATGCCTTGCTGCTTGGCCGGCGGCAGACTCGCCAGCGTGCGCATATTGTGCAGCCGGTCGGCCAGCTTGA
>CAZMPP010000091.1:0-9345 GCA_964568035.1 uncultured bacterium | reverse complement strand
GGCCACGCAATCTCGCCTGACGCGAAATCGAAAGAAATCTACGTCAGCGAGTTCTACGGAACCAACGTTTACGGATATAAGAACCCGAACAGCAGCAATGCTGCCCCGAACTGCACCATCTCGAGCCAGAGCTACGTGAACGGCATTGGCTCGGACACGAAGGGCGAACTCCTCGTTCCGACCGGTTCGCCGTCGGGCATCAACGTCTACAAGAAGTCCGGTTGCGGCGCCCTCGATTGGACGCAGACCGATTCCAGCGGCCAGGCGGCCGATGCGGCTTCGATCAAGGCCAGCAGCAAAGTGTACGTCGGCGAGATCGCTAACTACACGAGCGGCGTCGGCGACGTCGTTATCTGCACCAAGACCGGCGGCTGCGGCGCCCCGGTGACCAACTCGTCGATCGCCAACTATGGCGCCGGCGTAGCGGTTGACAAGGCCGGCGACTGCTGGATGTCGAGCTTCAACTCGAGCGGCAGCGCGATCATCGTTTACTGGAAGGGCTGCTCGGGCTCGGGTGCGGTTGCTACCGGCTACTCGGCTAGCTCGTACGGCGGTCTGTTCATCGATAAGAAGGGTCAACTCGGCGCGATCGACCTGACCGGCACGCTCCGCGTGTACAAGGGCTGCAACCCCGCTTGCACGCTCGTCGGCACCTCGACGCTCCAAGGCGAATCGCTCTTTGGCAATCTCGACACCAAGGGCAAGACCCTTGCGGTCGGCGATTTCATCAATGGCGATGTCGACGTTTACAGCTACAACTCGAGCTCCGGCACGGCGACGTTCCAGTACAGCTTCAACAACGGTCTGAGCGCTTCGCTCCAGCCGGAAGCTGCCGTCTTCACGCCGACCAACAAGCCGTAGGCTTGACGTAATCACGCTTCCTCACAAGGAAGCAAAGATCAACGGGATGGTGTTCGCACCATCCCGTTTTCTTTTTATTGGAGTGCCTTCGTTAGTCGTCGCCGAGGATGGTGCGCGGGATCTCCCTGCGCGCCGCGCCGCCTTCGAGGCGAATCCAGTATTGGCGCGAGCGACCGCCGGCAAACTTTTTGAACTTGCGTGGATTCTGGGTGTAGTCGAAGACGTCGCCTGCCGGATCGGCGGCGCGCGTATCGCTGGCCGCCATCGGCGTCAGCCCAAAGTTGTTCTCGATGTAACGCAGCACGCTCGCGGTTTCGTATTGAGCATGCGTCACGTATCCCGCCTTGGCGTACGGCGAAATCACGATTAGCGGTACGCGAAAGCCTAGCCCGTCGTAATCTTCGAAGGGCGGCTGAACGGGATCGTAGAGTCCGCCCCAATCGTCCCACATTAGGAAGATGGCGGTCGAGTTCCAATACTTACTTTCGCCGATCGCATTGACGAGAGAGGTGACCCATGACGGGCCTTTGCGCGCCAGCAGTCCCGGGTGGTCTGAGGTTTCGTAGGTCGGCGTGACCCACGTTATGTTAGCCAGTCGGCCGCCGGCGAGATCCGTTAAGAACTGTGCCGGCGGATTGATCACGTCGGCAGTCCAGTCCGGGCCGTCGAAAATTTTGCGCTCGGCTTGAAACGCCGACCAGAGCCCACCGTCGGAATAAATTCCGCCGGTGTAGAATCGCCAGCTCAATCCTGCATGGTCGGCTTGCGTGGCGATCGAGGGGATGTCGAAACACGTTACGATGCGTTTGCCGTACGTGCGCTCCTTGGTCAGCGTGGCGATGGTATCGCCTTTACCGCCCTCGCAGCCCCACGGTCCGGCGGGATTGTCGACCGTGCGATCGGCGTAGGCTGCGACCGAGTACTGGTGGGCGATAAAGCTGCCGTCGATGTTGGAGGAGAAAGTTTGATCCGCCAGCACGTACTGCCGCGCCATCTTCCAGTACTGATCGACTTCACGTTCGGGGATGTACGAATAGGCAAAGTTATCGGGATGGCCGTAGCCGGCGCTCTCGCCATTCCAGCCGTCGAGCTTACACTTCGTGCCCGGCAGTTTGCCTTGTCCGTCGCAATCGGTAAAGAACGACTTCGAGTTGTGCGAGATATCCCACGCCGTCGAGATGCTCGTCTTATGAAGCGGAATCTTCTTGCCGTTCGTGTCGTAGCCGTAATTTTGGGTCGTCGCGCCCGGATAATTTAGGAAAAGATTGTTGAACGAGCGGTTCTCCTGAATGATGAAGACGACGTGCGAGATCGGCGTCGTCAACTGGCGCATCGGCGCTGTGGGATTGATGGGCACGTGCGGCGGCGTTCCCGCGCCGCCGGCGGAGCAGGCCACGAGCGCCAGAGCGCCGGCGGCCAGCATCGATTTAGTCGTCACCGAGCAGGCTCTTTGGGATTCCGCGTGCGCGGGAGTTGCGCTGCGTTTGCAGCCAATACTCCGTCGGCTTACCGCCGGCGAACTTCTTGAACTTGCGCGGTGTCTGCGTGTAGTCGAAGGCATCGCCGGCCGGGTCGTTGGCGCGCTCGTCGCTGGCCGCCATCGGCGTCAGGCCAAAGTTGTTTTCGATATACCGCAACACGCTGGACGTTTCGTACTGAACGTGAGTAACGTACCCTTTGCGCGCGTATGGCGAGATCATAATCAGCGGAACGCGAAAGCCTAGGCCGTCGTAATCTTTATAGACGGGCTTGACCGGATCGAACCAGCCTCCCCAGTCATCCCACATAATGAAGATCGCCGTGGACTTCCAAAACTTGCTCGTGCCAACGGCGTTGACGACCGACGCAATCCAGGCCGGGCCTTCCGGGGCGTCAAGGCCAGGATGGTCTGAGGCAGCGTACGTCGGAGTAATCCAGGTTACGTTGGCCAGGTGTCCCTTGCCGACGTCGGTGAGAAACTGCGCCGGCGGATTGATGACGTCGCTCGACCAGTCCGGGCCGTAGTAGATACTCTTGTTAGCTTGATACGCGGACCACAAGCCGCCGTCGCCGTTAATCTCGCCCGTGTAGAATCGCCAACTTACGCCGGCCGTGTCGGCTTCGCCGGCGACCGAAGGGATATCCCAACAGACGATGACCGGGGTGCCGTACGTGCGGTCCTTCGTCAGCGTCACAACGGTGTCGCCTGGTCCTCCGTCGCATCCCCACGAGGTGGTTGGGCCGTCAACGCCGTGTCTTGCAAAGGCCGAGATCGCGTACTGATGCGAGATAAAGCTACCGTCGAGATTCGACGTAAACATTCGGTCGGCTAGGACGTACTGTTTGGCCATCTTCCAGTACGGGTCGATCTGCTTCTCGCGCACGTACATGTACGCAAAGTTGGGCGGTGCGCCAAACCCGCCTTGCTCGAGGTTCCAGCCGTCCATCTTACAGTTCGTTCCGGGCAGCTTCCCCTGGCCGTCGCACGCGGCGAAAAAGCCGTGCGAGAAATGGTCGATGTCCCAATCGGTAGCGAGGTCGACCGGCTTCAGCGCGATCTTTTGACCGTTGGTATCGTAGCCATAGTTCTGAGTCTTTGCGCCGGGAAAGTTGAGAAAAAGATTGTTAAAAGAACGGTTCTCTTGCATGATAAAAACGACGTGGGAGATCGGCGTAACCGCGGCGCGAAAACTCAACGGGCCGGCCTTAGGTACCGGCGTGCTGCCGCCCGCGCCGCAAGCCGCAACGGCGAGCGCCGCGAGAAGCGTTGAAGCGCGCAAGAAGAAGAAGGGCTTCACCTGCGCTCCTTTCGCGCAGGTACCGGACCACCCTGGGGTCATAGGAGGACGATGGTGTTACGCGCGTGGTGGTATTCCGGAGTTGCCGCGGGGGTGATCCTGGTGGGCGGGTGCGGTGCGCATGTTTCTTCGAGCGCATTGCCCCTCACACAAAGCGGCCGGATGCCCGGCTTGCCGGCGGATGGCGCGGGAAAGATCCAGCATATCGTCTACATCGTTCAAGAGAACCGTTCGTTCAACAATCTGTTCTGCGGCTATCCCGGTGCGTACACGGTGACCAGCGGTAGGGACTCCAAGGGCGAAATGGTTCAATTGCAGCCCATCAGCCTGCACGTCCAGTACGTGATCGATCACTCTTCATCGGCAATGTTCTTCGCGTGCCACGGGCGCGGTAAGCTCTTCGGCACGAAATGCCGCATGGATGGCTTCAACCTGGAGTGGTGGAACGGCGGCCCGCAGCGAGTGAAGTACCCCCAGTACGCGTACGTTCCGCAGCGCGAGACAAAGCCATACTTTGCGATGGCCCACCAATGGGTGCTGGCCGATCGCATGTTCCAATCGCAACTCGACGAGAGTTTCGTTGCGCACCAATACGTCATCGCCGCGCAGGCGCAGCGCAGCGTCGATCTGCCCTTTGGTCCGTGGGGTTGCGAACCAGGACCGAGCGATTACATCAACACGCTTACCGATCGCCGCAAGATCGGAAAACCAGAGCTGCCGTGCTTCGACTACGAAACGCTCGGCGACGAGCTCGACGATGCGGGCCTCTCGTGGAAATTTTATACGAGCTGGTACGATACGCCGTCGAGCGGATTCGGAGCGGTGTGGTCGGCGTATCAGGCGGTCAACCATATTTATAACGGGCCCGATTGGAAGAAAGACGTCATCACGCCGCAGAAGCAATTCTTCTACGACATTGCGAAAGGCAAGCTCGCAAACTTCACCTGGATTACCCCGATTTGCGCGAACTCCGATCATCCCAACTGCCAGGGCGGTTATGGCCCGTCATGGGTTGCCGCGCTCGTCAACGCGATCGGGGAGAGCAAGTTCTGGGGCTCAACCGCCATTTTCGTGCAGTGGGACGATTGGGGCGGACTCTACGATCCCGTGCCGCCGCCGTTTGTTGATTACGACGGCTTGGGCTTTCGCGTTCCGCTGCTCGTGATTTCGCCTTACGCGAAGCACGACTACGTGTCGCACAAGCGTTACGAAACGGCCAGCGTCCTACGCTTCGCCGAGAATCTCTGGGGCCTGGCGCAGTTGGCGGCGGCCGACCGACGCGCTAACTCTCCGGCCCTCGACTGCTTTGACTTTTCGGAGAAACCGCGCAAGTTCGTGCGTATTCCGGCGCCGAAGGGGCGCGGATTCTTCCTGCATCAAGGCGACGACAGCCGTATCCCCGACGACCAATAGATAAAGAGCGGCAAAAAGAAGAGGCGAGCGCTTTTGCGCCCGCCTCCGCTTTTGTAGGCGACTCTAGACTAGTAAGCCTTGACGCCGTTGGGCGTTCCCCAACCGGTCGGGCCGTCGTAGCCTTTGATTCCCGTGCAGAGATAGCTGCCACTGCAGGAGCCGTTGCTTCCTGAGGTGATGTCGTGCAGCTCTTTCTTGTATTTTTTCTTCTTGAGCGTCCAGAAGCTCTTCGCGGCAGTTAGGCTGCTGGCGTTTCCGGCGAGCCCAAAAACTCCCGCCGTAAGCGGGGAAGCGACACTCGTGCCGGCGACGGTGAACCAGCCGCCGTCGAGGCTATCGTATTCCGCGACGAACTGCGCGACCGCAGATACGTCCGAGTCGGTTCGGGACGTGCACCCGGTGTCGTGCTGCCACGACGGTTTGGTAATGCCGGGGGCGCAACCACTGCCTGCATCCGGCCACACCGTTTCGGAGTAGGTGGATCCACTCTTCGAGAGGATAGTGCCACCGACTGAAACGACGTTGGCGAGTGCTTCGGGGGCTCCGTTCTGGTTGTACGCGTCATCGCCGGAGGCCGCGAGATATTCCACGCCGGGCGTATTGAAGTGGCTGGCGAAGTTCGAGTCGCCGCATTGGACGTCGCCGTAGCAGATCCAGCTGTTGCTGACGATGTGCGCGCCAAGCGTTACGGCTTCCGTCTCGGCCTTTTCTAGATCCGAGATCGAGTTTTGTGCTTCGATGAGATAGATCGTGCACTTCGGGCACGAGGCCGAGACCATTTCGACGTCGAGCATGATCTCGACGCAGGTTCCGTAATTCGTGCAACTGGGCGGATAGCTGCTCTGCTGTCCGCTTGAGTTATATTTGGTCAAGTTGGCCGTACCGAGACCGAAGTTGGTGCGGTAGGTTGCCAGATCGGAGACGGCGTTGGCATCGTCGCCCCAAATAACGATGGCGACGATCTGGCCGGCCCCCTGGGACGAAGACGGCAAGTTGTAGCGGGCTTGGAAGTCAGCCGGAGCCCAGCCGGCAACGTTGGGACCGAATTGGGCCTTTGATTCGACGAGCGCCAGACACACCGGGCGTCCGATGACTTGCGGACAGGCGGGCTTGGCCAGATGCTGGGCCTGCCATTGAGGAATGTGATTAAGCGGTCGGATCGCTTGCGTCGTCGCGCCGCCTCCAGCGCCGGCAATGCCGGGCATGCTGGAGTTGCCGTTCGAACTACAGGCGGCAATTGCGAGTGCAGCAAGGAGCGGCACCGCGAGTTTGATGGGTCCGTTCACGAAAGCTCCTTCTCGAGATAAGGTGGGTGGGATGTTGGGGGAGGAGAAATATTTAGGGCCGGGACGGGCGCCGACCTGCGCCAATAAGGAAGAGGCGAGCGCTGTTGCGCCCGCCTCCTCTTTTTAGCCCGCTCTGATTAGAAGGCCTTGATTCCCTTCGGTGTTCCCCAGCCGGTCGGACCGTCATAGCCCTTCACGGCGGTGCAGAGGTAGCTGCCACCACACGAGCCGTTGCTGCCCGTGGTGATGTCGTAGAGGTTCTTTTTGTATTTCTTCTTCTTGAGCTTCCAGAGGTTTTCGGCGGCGTTCTGTGAGCTGGCGTTGCCGGCCAGACCGTAGACGGCGGCAATGAGCGGCGTAGCCGCGCTGGTGCCGCACTCGGTGATCCACCCGCCCTCACCGTACGTGTCGTACTCGGCCACGCCCGGGCTGCATCCGGCCTCCGCCGAGATGTCGCTGTCGGTGCGATAGCTGCAGCCGGTATCGTGCTGCCACGACGGCTTGGTGACGCCCGTAGCGCAACCGGAGCCGGCACCGTTCCACGCCGTTTCAGTATAGGAGGAGCCATTCTTGCTCAGATTGGTTCCACCGACTGAAATAACGCTCGCAAGAGCTTCGGGGGCGCCGTTGTCGTTGTAGCCGAAATCGCCCGACGCTGCAAGATATGCCACGCCCGGCGTGTCGAAGTACGACGTGCTCACGCAGCTAGCGGAGCCATAGCAGATCCAACTGTTGCTCACGATGTGCGCGCCGAGGGTTACGGCTTCCGCTTCAGCGGTTTCCAGATCGGCCGTATCGGCACCATTGGCTTCGATCAAATAGATGGTGCACTTCGGGCAAGCCGCCGATGCCATGTCAACGTCGAGATCGATCTCAACACCCCAGCCGGTGCTTCCCGACGGGTAGTTACTGGTCTGGCCATTCTGGTTGTACTTGGTGAAGTTCGCAGTTCCCAGACCGAAGTTGGATCGATACGTAGCGAGGTCGCTGGCAACATTCGGGTTGTCATAGGCATCCACGATAGCGACGATCTGTCCCGAGCCGTTGCTGCTCGATGGCAGGTTATAGCGCGTTTGGAGATCAGACGGCCACAGGCCGGAAACGTTTTGCCTGGCCGCCGGCTGACCGGCGTGGTTCAATGGGGCCGTTTTCTTGTCAATATTTAGCGCCAGACACGTAGCTTCGCCGAACCGCGGCGTACCGCAAGCCGGGTGCGCGAGACCCTTGGCTTGCCAATCCGGCATGATGCGCGAATAGCCGAGGCCCGAACCGGCCGGTCCAGCCGCTGGAACGCTGGAGTTTCCGCCCGAACTACAGGCGGCAATAGCGAGTGCTGCAAGGAGCGGCACCGCGAGTTTGATGGGTCCGTTCACGAATGCTCCCTTCTCGAAATAGCTAGGTGGGATGTGGGGAGGGAAATATTTAGGGCCGGGGTAGGCGCCGACCTGTCGGCGGCCTACCCCGGCCCACTGTCCTAGCGTAAGGCTTTTTAGAAGGCCTTGACGCCGTTGGGCGTTCCCCAGCCCGTCGGGCCGTCGTAGCCCTTCACTGCGGTGCAGAGATAGCTGCCGCCGCACGAGCCGTTTGATCCGGAAACGATGTCGTGCAGCTCTTTTTTGTATTTCTTCTTCTTGAGCTGCCAGAGGTTCTGGCCGGCGTTCTGCGAGCTGGCGTTGCCCGCCAAGCCGTAGACGCCACCGATCATCGGCGAGGAGACGCTGGTGCCGCTGGCCGTAATCCAGCCGCCGTGGCCGTAGGTGTCGTACATGGCGACGGACTGCGCGACGGCAGAAACGTCGTTCATCGTGCGGTAGCTGCAGCCGCTGTCGTGCTGCCACGAGGGCTTGGTGATGCCGGTCGCACAGCCCGAGCCGGCGCTGCGCCAAGCAATTTCACTGTAGGTCGAGCCGCTCTTGGTCAGCACGGTCCCGCCGACGGATACGACCGAAGGCAGCGCGGCCGGGCCCTGGGTGCCGTAGCCGGAGTCGCCCGACGACGCCAGATACATGACGCCGGGCGTATCGAAGTACGAAGGGCTGACGCAGTTGTTGTTGCCGGTGCAGCCCCAACTGTTGCTGACGATATGGGCGCCCAGACTAACTGCCGTCGCTTCGGCCGTCTGGAGATCCCCTTGATCGGCGCCGTTGGCCTCGATCAAATAGATCGTGCACTTCGGGCAGACCGCCGAGACCATCTGAACGTCCAGGTTGATCTCCAGGCCCCAGCCGGTGTTACCCACGGGGTAACCGCTCTGCTGACCGTTTTGGTTGTATTTCGTAAAGTTCGCCGTTCCGAGCCCGAAGTTCGAACGGTAAGCGGCAAGGTCCGACGCAACGTTGGGATTGTCATACGCGTCCACGATAGCGACAATCTGACCCGAACCGTTGGAACCGGACGGCAAGTTGTACCGCGTTTGGAAGTCGCTCGGCCACCAGCCGGAGACGGCTTGTTGTACCTGCGGCTGCATGCCGTGGTCGATTGGACCCGGCTTGACGTCGTCGATGAGCGCCAAGCAGTGGGCTTTAGCGGCGACCTCCGGGCAGGCGGCGTGGGCCATTCCCTTGGCCTGCCACTCTGGGATGCCGCGAGACGGCGCAGCGGCCGTCCCGGCCGATCCGGCCGAGGGCATAGTGGAATAGCCGCCGGCGTTACAGGCGGCCAGCGCGAGTGCGGCGACGAGCGGCACCGCGAGTTTAATGGTTCCGTTCACGGAAGCTCCTTATATTTTTGGGACGTTCTGCGAAAACGAGAACGAGTAACTAAAAGGCCGGGCGCAGCGCCTACCTATCGGCAAATCGTGCGTGGAAGCCCCCTTCCTATAGAACGGGGCGCTAGGGTCGTATGTTCCCCCCGCCAAGAGAAACGGGGCCCGGCTCGCGCCGCACCCCGTTCGTTCTTGACCTCGGTTAACCCGAGAGCGAGCTAGAAGGCCTTGATGCCGTTGGGCGATCCCCAACCGACCGGGCCCGAGTAGGTGCCGAACTGATTCGTTCCGGCGGTGCAGAGAT
>CAZMPP010000090.1:0-9363 GCA_964568035.1 uncultured bacterium | reverse complement strand
CGCATGATGGGCGGTACCGAAGGAGGTGACGGCGTTCTGCTCTTCGGTATTAGCACCGCGTTCTTGTTCTACGCCATGTTACGGATTTGGGGAAAGGACGCCGCTGGGACGCCCTAGCCCTCGCACGAACAAGATTAGTTCTTAACGGCCACGGTTCCCAGCGGGAAGTCGAAGTTACCGGTAAAGACCGCAACCGGTGAACCGCCGGCCGGATAATTGAAAACCGCGCCATTGTTGTTACCGGCATCGCCACAATAGACGAGACCCTGCTTAACGATCCAGGTCTGTGCGCAGTCGCTAGAACCCGTGAGCTGGACCTTTCCCTTTAACGTCGCGGTCGTTCCGCTAACGGTGTATTGATAGAATTGATTAGTTAGCTGATCGAAGACGGTGAGATAAGTGCCGTCCCACTGCACCGAGCCGGGGAACTGCACCGTGTTGCTGGTGGTGATCGCTTTGAAGGAGCTGGCGCCCTTCGGAAGCTCAACGAGTTGGAAGACGCTTTGGTTGTTAAAGCCGTCGGCAAAGAGATTCCCCTGAGGGTCGTAACCGTTGAAGTACTCGGCGGCTAGCTGGGTGGTCATCACAGTGCCCGAGCCGGTCGCGTGCTTGTAGATCACGACGTCGCCCGAACCCGAGCCGGCCAATATCCCGACCGCCAGGTCGCCGCTGGTATTCATGGCGCAACTCGATGGCATGCCGACAGAATCAGAGAGCGACCGGATCGGCTTCTTGGGCGCCTTGAACAACGTGATCTCGGTGTCGCTTTCAATGTTCCAGAACGTCTTCTTCCCATAGCCGTAGAGGGTGTTCGTGCACGATTGACCTCCGATGCCGGGGATCGTATCGATCATCTGCGTGCTCTTCGGGTAGTCGAAAATGCTGGCGTAAGTAGCGTAGTAATTATTGATGTACTCGTAGTACTTCGCCTGGTGATGCCGTTCGGGAACGAGCATCGTCGCGTAACGCGGCGTTGGATTCACACGCGCCGCAGTAACCGGCCTTCCGTTCACCGTGAGCATCTTACCAACATACTTAACGCTGAACGTGGCGGTTGACGGCGCGACCGCCGAGGCGCCGCCGCACGCGGAGCATATCGCGAGGGCGAGCAGAGCGCCCGCGTACTTGACCAAACCAGTCGTATTCACTAAGTAACTCCTTCTGAGTAAAGCGCGCCGGTGAGATTCATCGGCTTGCACGTGAGTGCCTCCGATTATTCCACTGCGCTTCGCGTTCGGGAGCGGCAAGGCAACAGGGCCGTTGCTCGCGCCCACGCACTCTTCTCGCTGGCGCCCTAGAGCGAATAAGTAAACGTTGTGCTGCGACAACGGCTACAGCGGTAGCGCACGTGGTTCGTGCCGGCCTTGAGGTCAAAGACCAACACGGTAGCGGCGCGCCCGGCGCGGATTCGCCCAGGACCGATAATCGCTGGTTGCGACGGATCGCTCCAGATTGCCACTCCAAAACGCAGGGCTCGAGGCGCTGCGAATGTGAAGCTCAGCCACCCGTCTTTAACGCTCGCGCCCAAAAGCGACGGCATTTCTCGCTTGGGCACTTCGGGTAGCGGGCGATTGAAACGTGAGACCGGATATTCAGCGTATCGAAATTCCCGGCTAGGCATCGTGCGTCCCGAAAGAAATGTCATGCCGATGCGAGAGTCGTGATAGTCGATCGTCGCAGGATACAACGTGTCGCCGCCAAGCAAGTCGGACTTGACCTCCCTACCTCCGGAGATATACGGGAAAGCGACCGCGCGGGGTGCAGCTGAGAACGTGCGAGCGTCGTGGGCTGTTTGAGTAAGCGTTTCAAGATGCATTCCGTCCCGCACGGCCTCATCGAACATAGCATCTAGCACGATCGCATCGGCCGCTATAACGCCGTCAATTGACTCCTGCTGCACGGTCATGACAATCGGCTGAGTCTCTCCGGCTGCAGCATATGCATCGACGAGTTTTTGCGTATATGCGGCAGCGCTCTTCTGAGAAAATCCACCGCGTTGGAGCAGGTCGTCAGGGTCGGTAGAGAAGGCCGCTTCACGTCCGCTGAGGTACGCACGCGTCAAATCACGCGCCGTCCACTCAAAGGCTAGGAAGACGCAACCGCCATCCGGCTGCGGCCGCTTGTACGAATGAACGTCGGCACAATAGGTGCCCCACGGCGAGCCGAAGTCGGACGTCCCGTCGGTACCTCGACTGTTCCAAGTAATGCCCCAGAACGCGTGTTCCCCAAATGAAAGAGCGCGTCGTACATCACGTTCTACGCCGGCGGTTAGAATGCTCACGCTGGGAACGTACCACGGTAGCTTCGCCAACATCGCGACGTGCAGATTACCCCAGAACTGAGCCTGGGCGTCGTCGCCGTTGGCACGGTGAAACGCATTGTAGTCAGCAGCATAGGCCATGTGACGAATATCGCCCACCATCCACGATACCGGCACGTGGTGCGCGGCGGCCGTTCGCTCGAGGTTATGCACGCCTTTCACCGAGATTACCTCGTCCAGAGAGGTAAAGACGAACCGCGTCTGCGTCGCTGTGGACGGAATAGACCAACGCGGGCGATCCGGGGACAGATTCCGACCTAACGTCTTGAAGCCGCACTTTGCGAAGCGCACACTGATCGGCGGGAAATCGCCCGCCGGGATTCGATACCAGACCACTCCGTCGTAACTTACCGTGCATAGAGTGGAACTTCGATCGACGACGGTGCTCACGCCGCGAGACACCGGGAGCGACACGGGCGTCGTAACGCGCGCGCAAGCTGCAACCGGGATAACGACGGCAATTAGAAGCCGTTTAAGGACCGCCTTCATCACTGTCGGTCGTTTTCGCTGGCTGCGACCAGCAGGCCCGCCGAAGGGCGCGAACTTCCGGCGGCGCAAGAGGACACGGGAATGATGCGGAATCTCTTGATCGAATGAGAACCTGCCGTCAGTAAAAGGAGATGGAATGAATCGCAAAGAGTTAGCATGCGCTGCGGTCGGAGCCGTGTTGGGTGCAGCCGGATGTTCGCCCGCAATAAGATCGCTCGCCGTACCCGCAGTCAACGCCGACGAGCGTGCGGGCGGGCTCGACGACAGGCTGGCCGATAAAAACGCTCCGCACCTAGAGGAGGCCGTGATCACGCTCATCTCCGGCACGACGAGGGACGTATCCAGCGCACTGTTTCGTCTCTTGCCGAAGTCAGGCTGGAGCATTAGCAGCAGCGATCCACGGCTTGAGGTTTCCATCAATAACGGGCACGTGGCGACGCTAGAGGCTCCGCAATATAAGAAAGAGTTATTCATCGCAAGGGTCACGATATCGCACACGAGTGGAACGGAATTTGTGGTGCGCTGCCACGTCGAGGAAACGTGTTCTAACTAAACAATGATCGTCATTACAGCGCCCACGGGAAAAATCGGCCACCGGGTTCTCGCCGCCGTGCTCGAAAGAGGCGTGCCGGTCCGCGTAGTCGTACGCGATCCCGGCAAGCTACCAAACAGCGTGCGCGATCTCGTTGAAGTGGTGGAGGGTTCGCACGGCGATGCCGAAGTCGTCGACCGCGCATTCGCCGGCGCAGACACTCTCTTTTGGCTGGTGCCGCCCGATCCCAGGGCTGCTACCGTCGATGACGCCTTTGTTGGATTCACGCTTCCCGCAGCGGAAGCGCTGCAGCGCCACAAGGTAAAACGTGTGGTCGGCATCTCCGCGCTCGGACGCGGCAGCCCCGGGGCGGCCAGGGCTGGGTTCGTCACTGCGTCGCTTGCGATGGATGACTTGATTGCGAGCACCGGCGTCGTATATCGCGCTGTGACATGCCCGTCGTTCATGGACAACGTCGCCCGGCAGTCGGTTCCGATCCGCGATAAGGGCACGTTCCTTCTTCCGCTGGACGGCGAGCGGAAGATGCCAACTTGTGCGACACGGGACATCGCGGAGATCGCTACTCGCCTGCTGCTGGATCCGAATTGGGACCGAACCGGGCATACCTCGGTGCTCGGTCCTGAGGACCTCTCGTGCAACGACATTGCGGCGCTCATGTCGGACGTGCTGGACAAGCCCATTCGCTACGAGCAGATCTCGTTTGATGCCTATAAGGCCGGATTCTTCGAGCGCGGTGTGTCTGAAGCCATGGCGCAAGGCTTGACCGACATGGCCCGGGCAAAGAACGAGGGCCTCGACAATACCGAGCCTCGCACGCCCGAGAACACGACGCCCACGGGCTTCAGCCAGTGGTGTGAGGAAGAGTTGAAGCCGATCGTTTTCGGCTGATGTCGTTGGTTAACGCTCGAACGTAAAGATGCGCTTCCAGTCGTCCTTCATGCTGATTACGTTCCAACCCCTGGCCTTTGCCTCGTCATAGAGCGTCTGGGTAAAAGCACCGAACTTCGTGTCGGTTTGCGCGCTACCGGGACCATAGGCGTATTCGCGCTGATCATCGTCGTGCAGCACGAGAGCCATGAGACGAGCTCCACTGCCTGACTGCGTGTACTCCAGCATTTGTTGGTCGCCGGTACTGTTTCCGAAGGCTGCCCGCGGCGGTCGCCCGAGGAAGAGATAAATGTCCTGAGGCTTACCGGAGGAGTCGTTGTATAACAACAACTTGGGCGGGCGCATGAGAACCGCCTTACCGCTACTATCGTATTCAAACTGCGCTGCGAGTGACGATCCGATGACTTCTTCGGGTTGAGATTTGTACACCCGCTCCGCATAAGCGCGCACGAACGCCTGACCACCGCCCGTGACGATGAACACCTTATAACCACTTGAGCGCAGATACTGCATAACTTCCAGCATCGGCTGATAGATCAGCTCCGTGTAAGGGCGATCCCAGCGTGGATGCTTCGCCTGTTCGATCCAATCGGCAACGATCGTCTCAAATCCACCGGTTGTCATGCCTGCATGCGTAACGGCGACGAGTTCTTCTAAGTCATCCATCGTGAACTTCGCAAACGCAGCCATATCGCCGGCGAGAGCGGACTTATACGGCTCGGTCGTCTGCCACTCGGGATGCTGAGGCGCTAAATCGGCCAGGCGTTGTAGCGCGAACGCGAGCTGCGTATAGAACGGATGCTCCACCCAGAGCGTTCCGTCCTGATCGAAGGTGGCGATGCGGTCTTCTTCTCGAACGAAGTCGGGATTCGTCGCATCGGTCGTCTTGCGGACAAAGTCAAGAATCGCCGCTTTAGCCGCGCCGTCGTTCCACGACGGGAGCGGATCGGGAGCGGTGCTCACGGCTTCAACTCCAGGGTCTTAAGATTTCTGCGCGCCGTGCCGAAGTCGCCGAGTTGATAGACCGACGCGCCCGCGGCGGTGAATGTGAACGCCTCGAAGGGTTTCGTCAGCATCTCGTCCAGGTAGCTCTTCAGGCCAACGCCGATGGTGACGTGCGGCATAAAGTTCTTCCCCGAATGGTCCGGAACGAACTTTCCAACGTACTCAATGAGCGCCGGCACCTCGTGCAGCGCAGGCTCGGACGGCAGCCTAAAGAAGGCGTCTGCCGTCGCGGTAGCGATCGAGAAGGGAGTTACGGCGTCGATAAGCGCCTGTTGAAACCTCAACAGATCGTCCGCGACCTCGACGACGATACCTGCGAGTCCAATCGGACCCGCCGGAATATAGTAATACTTGTAGGCTGTGAGCGTCCATGCGCCCGGGTTTTCCGAAGCCACGGCACGCGCGATCGCTTCGTACACCTTCTCGAGGTCGGTCTCGCGAACGAAGCGTTGCAAGATTGAGATGTGCGCGTGATGCGTGTCGTCGAGAGCGTAACCCTGAGGGAAGTTTTCGAGCAGTTTAGCGTTGTCGGCTAAAGAGCGTTTAACCATGGCTTCGCCGGGCTCGATTGCGATGTCGATCGCGACTAGCGTATCGTTCATGGCGCAAAGCTCCACATCTCGAGCTTCTTGCGCGCCGTACCGAAGTTTCCCAACTGGTACACCGATATGGCTACCGGCGAGAATGTGAACTTGGAAAACGGCTCCGCTTCTAGCTGCTTAACGAAGGCCACGGACGCAACGCCGCAGGTAACGTGAGCAGTGTAGTTTTTACCGGTCGATTTCGGAACGAACGCCGTGACATACGCAATCGTGGACGCATTGATGTCCGGCTCGGCCGGAGTCGTCGCGAACGCAGCCGCCGTTCCAGTCTGAACCGTATAAGGCGCAATCACATCGATCAGCTGCTGCTGCGCCTCGAGGACGCTCTGAGGAGGTTTGGCGAGAATGACTGTGAGGGCCAGCCCGCTCCAGACCGCATGGTCAATCTTGAATGCGTCGAACTTCCAAGCGGCCATATTGTATAGTGTCCTGATCTTTTGGACCGCTGCGTAGACCTTCGGCAGGTCCACTGTTCGGACGTATCGCTGCAGCATCGTTACATGCGGACGATGCGTCGTGTCTAGCGAGTACCCTTTCGCAAAATTGCCGCGCAGTCGGGCGTTTAGCGCCGATGCGTGTTGCAGCATGGTAGCGTCCGGCTCCAGCGCGATGTCAATCGCCGTAACCGCCGGCTGTCCTCCGTGGGTTGGTTGAGCATATGCGGCTTGCGTTCCGAGGGCAACAACGGTTATTGCGAGAAGACTCAGAATCTTGAACACCGACCGCCTCCTTAAATCGACATAGCGGTGTACGTAGCGTGCGCGGTTTCTCCTTCGAATCACACTCCCAGACACCTTACTCCCTTCTGGAGTGAAGGGTCAGACGAAGCTCACCGACGTTTACGTGCGGGGTAAAACGGGGCCGTCATTGGTCTCATTAACAACCTCGCATCCGGCCTGGCGGTCTGGAAATATCCAAGCGGCGGCAAGTCCAACGTCTTAGCCGCTACGTCTCCACAATTTACGTGGTCTTCGCATTACTAGCCGGTTGCGGCGGATCGCCGTCAACGATCGGCGCGTCGTTTAGACCATTGAATGCCTCGAGTTTAGAATGCCAACAGCGTTTTATGACTACGCGGCAGTGGTGTTTCGCCCGTTCACACGTATGCGCGAAACCCGCAAACGTAGTGGCGATTTGGCCGCAGGGGACGCGAGGACTTTAGTCCCAATTAGCAAGAAAAGCCTTTCGTGGTTATTCGAGCCGTGCTAGGCTCGGATTAACAAGTTCCGACGGGAGGATTAGTAAAAGTGGAGCTACCCGCGAGGTTTACAAACACCGCGCTGTTTGTTGCCGTTCTAGCTCTAGTGCCTGGATGCGGAGGGGTAACGTCTCGGAACTTGACACCGATTGCCATGTCGCCGAGCGCGACCGTGGCACAGAATGTGAAGCAGCCCAGATCGTGGATGCTGCCGGAGGCCAAACGCGAGGACCTCCTCTACGTTACCAGCACTTCCTTCGACAGCGGGGCCGTTGACGTTTTCTCCTATCCGCGAGGCAAGCAGGTGGGGGCGATCGTCCTCGGTGGCGAGCCGATGGGTGCGTGCGCCGATCGGGCCGGCAACGTCTGGATCACTCGTTTTCGCATGGCATCCGCTGTCGAATACGCGCACGGCGGCACGACTCAAATCGGTTCGGTTAATATCTATCCGAATACTCCATGGGGCTGTG
The DNA here is from genome assembly GCA_964568035.1 of uncultured bacterium. Lineage (GTDB taxonomy): Bacteria > Vulcanimicrobiota > Vulcanimicrobiia > Vulcanimicrobiales > Vulcanimicrobiaceae > Cybelea. The sequence goes on along the minus strand of CAZMPP010000090.1, from coordinate 1,838 downwards.
CCGTCGACCCTACGACCGGCAACCTGGCCGTGACTAACACCGAGGGCAGCGTCTACGTCTTCCCAAACTCTCAAGGTGAACCGGGGGTCTACACCGTCCAAGGCGATGGCTGGGGTTTCACGTTCTGCACGTACGACGACTCCGGAGACCTCTTCGCTGCCGCGCCATATTCCAACATCGCCGAGCTGCCAAAGGGCGGTAATGAAATGACGAACCTGCAGTTGGACTTCTCGATCAACCCGTGGAGCATACAGTGGGATGAGCGGGATAAGTATCTGGCGGTTGCCGGCGCCAAGCCCAAGGGTGAGCCGACTACCATCTACCACGTTAACGTTTCCGGAACGACTGGAAGCCTCGTCGGCACCACGTTGCTTAGGGGATCGACAAAGTCTTATCCGCCGCAGTACTGGATAGAGGGAGACAAAATTCTCGGGCCTAAGGGAAACCTCGTTGAGTCATGGCGTTACCCTGCCGGGGGCCGCTCGAGGCGGTTCGCGCACTTATCAAAGGACGACCACGCGGGTATATACGGGATCGTTGTCAGCCGCGCCAGGTAATAGTAGAAGGGCTGCTCGACGATGGGATGACCCGTTTACAGCGATCGCCGAACTAAACCAGAACGCCGAACGGCTTCTGTAGTGTCCCGCAGGCCTCCAGCCGTTTTTTTGCGATCAACTTCGCACCGCCCCGACCTTCATCGTCAGTCGTGCGATCACCCGATCCTTTTGCACGCTCTCGGCCTCGAGTCGCCTGAGCCGTGTGAGGTTCAACCTGAGTCGATTTGCCTACCTCAGGTCACGAGCCACAGGCGTAAAGCGGAACAGAACAGAAAAGAAATCGCTCACCTCCGTCCGCGAATCGAGGTCAGACATGCGCGGTGCGCTTATCACGGTCCTCATGGCCGCAAGCATCGGGCTCCCGGCGTGCTCCAGCGGGGGCGCCTTCAAGGCGATGCCTAGCCAAGCAGTTGGCAGCGAGCGAGTAGCGCAGTCGTGTATGCATCCCTACGCCGAGTGCATCACGCTGAAGTATCGTTCGCCGTTTGAGCAAGAGTTGTGCGAAAATGGCGGCGGCGTGGCTTTTGGTCCTGATTGCAAGCCCAGTGGTGGTAAGCCATGGAACTGGCTAAGGCACCTCAAGGGCCTCGGGCGCCACCGCCACGACCCTTCTGCAAAGATTACGGTGTCGTTCGACCCCAACCCCGGCAACCCGACTGACGTGACGATTTCCGAAAACCAGAGAATCAGGTCCAGTCACGGAAAAGTTGTGTACGAGCTCGTGCTGACCGCCTGCATTCCGCAAAGGGGAGGCGAGTGGTGCACATCAAAACGCAGCATCGGGATTGTAACGGAATAGCTGCTGCTTAGCGGCCTACCGCACTCGGTCAGATCGCGCAGCTGCTGGTAAGCGCTTCGAGTGGACGACGCGATACCTCAATCGCGAAGCACCCCTCATAGGCTATGTCGTCTGATCGCGCGCAAAACCACTATCCCATAAGGCTTTTTAGCTAGACGCTGCGATGGATGTTCCTGGTAGAGGCAATGCCTGATGGCTCTTATCTAATGAAGTCGCGAGCCCAAGAGTTCCCGGCGAAGGTGCCAATGTAAGTTAGAAGCTGATCCGCTACCGTGAGCGTTTTTTGCAGGCGTTCCCGTTTCACGTTTGCTTCGCCAAGGTGAGTAACTAAGTTTCTAAGCGTTACGGCTGTCTTTAGGTCCTCTATTTAATCATCGGGAATGCGATCGCCGCAAAGCGTAGGCACGTATTCTTGAACGATTCTTACCACTGGTGGTGATTGCATGTTTGTCAGCAACCATCGAGCATCGGGTACCTTTTGC
>CAZMPP010000089.1:0-9367 GCA_964568035.1 uncultured bacterium | reverse complement strand
GATGTCGGTTGCTACGGCATGGGAGGATCTCGATGGCTTCCGCGACAGGCTCGTAGGCCGCACGGAAATATTCGTCGACCCGTTCAAATCCGACGATATGAATGATGGCCTTGCGAATCTGCGAGCAGACGGTACGCAAGCTTTGGGAAGCGGAGAAGCGTTCGACACCGGGCCAAAAGACTTCCATAAGCTGACTACGCGAAACGCAGCCATTAGGCTGCAGGGCGAGATATTTGAAAATCTGCCGATCCCGCTGGCGAATAAATGCGATAGGTTGTCCGTCGATTTCTGCAAGAAACCAGCCGAGAAGCTTCACGTGCATCGGGGCGACGTCCTTAACGCGGCCGCCGCGCTCGTGGGCCCGAGTGGACGTAAGGGCCCGAAGCGGACGATAACCGTCCGGAGTATGCAGCACGAAGAGGCCTTGCTCTTCGAGGGCTTGCAACTGCAACCGATCGTCAAGGTGGGCGCCAGTCATTAACTTGAAGACGAGATCGGCATCGCGTTGTGGTACGCGGGTCAACGCGTCCCCGATAAACTTGTTGAAGAAGTGGCGATGATACTTCCGCCAGTGTCCGACCGCTTGCGCGAGGTTGCAACCATCTTCGCCGGCCTTGCGGAGAGCGCCGCTAACAACCTGAGGCCACCCGTCGGTTGCCTCAAGCACGTGCAACACGTCCGTGTGGGTAAACGAGACCCCCAATGACTCGGCCATGTGGCGGATATCGGCCGCGTCGAATGCCAGCCGGTGAGCGTCGCAGAGAACGGCTTTGCCTTGAAACACGAAGCGGCTGACGTCGAGGGAAGCCCAAGAACGGCTCGCGACCAGGAGCGAGACGTTTCCGGGTACCTCCTCGATCAGACGGACCAATGCTGCAATACCTTCGGCACTAGGGACATCTTCGCAGTCAATCGCGAGCTCGAGGGGGGCCCGCATCGCGAGTTCGCGGAGAAGCTGATCGTGCGAAACTATCGCCGCGAGTTGAAGCATTTTGGCTGCGGCGTTCCAGATGGCTTCGCGGCCGGCGCCGGGAGAGAGCGAGCAATATAGTCCATTTGTCGCAACATTACGCAAATAGGCTAACAGCGCTATCGTTTTGCCGAAGCCGGCGGGAGCGACCAAGAAACGAACCGGGACGCTCTTAGAGCGCCTGAGCCATTCTTCCAGGCCTTGGCGTCGCACGATCGAAGGCGCGGGGCGCGAAGCCCCCGCGTTGATGTACCTCCGTGGAGCGGCCGATAAAGGAGATGCGATTAGGCTTGGATTCGGCAGTACCCCGAGATTCATCATTCTGCTCCTCTTTGCGAGTTAGACGAGCGACAAGACGTCCGACTCAGGGCATAGCATATTCCGCCGTTCGCCTGAACGTCTGTACTATATCGAACAAATCGCTATGTGCGAGACGCTACAGACGTCGAGCGTCGTAAAGGGTATGCTGTGTACCTGAGTTCGGCCTGTTGCGGGCCTTCTGAGAACTCTTTTAAGGTAAAGAAAATATGCGTATTTCAACCACACTTAGCTATGCGCTTTGCGGGAGCATGCTGCTTTCGTTTATCGCCGGCTGCGGCGCTAATGGGAGCAGCGGCAGCAGCACGTCGTCCTTTTCTCCAGCCATCCAAACAGCTAGCACGCAGCGAAAACGTCAAGCACAAGTGCTCGGCCCGTGCCGTACCAGTTTCGCTGGCGCGCACTCGGAGGATGTACCCCTGGCTTCGGCCGCCTCATTCGGCGTACTGGCAGGATCGACCATAACCAATGCCGGGCTGTCTATCGTAACCGGCAACATCGGAGTCTCTCCAGGCACTTCGATTACCGGCTTTCCCCCGGGCGTCGTTAATGGTAGCAGCTATGCCGGCGGCCCCGTCGCGGCGAAGGCCGAAGCAGACCTCGCAACCGCGTATAACAATGCCGTTGCACGTCCTAATGCGTCACCGTTGCCGGCCGATATCGGCGGCATGACGATCACCCCGGGGCTCTACGTAGCTCCTGTAACGTTAGGGATTTCCGGTACCGTTACGCTTGACGGTAAGAATAATCCGAACAGCGTGTTCGTTTTCCAAATACCCTCGACGTTAACAACCGCCGTCGATAGTGCGGTCGTACTTACAAATCAGGCTAACGCATGCAATATCTTCTGGCAGGTCGGCAGTTCGGCGACGCTGGATACCGCGTCGAACTTCAGCGGAACGATCATGGCCGCTGCGTCGGTCTCGCTCGGTACCGGTTCGAACGTTACCGGACGGGTCTTGGCCGAGTCGGGCGCCGTCACGTTGCTAGACAACGCCATCACCGTTCCCTAGCATCCCACGGCACGACCTATCTATCTCGAACAGCAAAATCCCCCGGCACCGAACCGGGGGGTTTTGTTACGCACTCAGCGCGACCATGCCAAGTAGCGGTCCAAACTGCTCTCGGGCCACCGTATAGCACTCGCATGAAGCCTTTTCTAAGCCCACGCGGTCGAGAATCACAATGTGGCCATACGCATAGCGAATTAACTTGGCTCGCTTTAAGTCGGCCGCCGCGATGGTCACGCCGGAGCGGTGCGCACCAAGCATCATCGCGAGATACTCATGGCTCAACGCGATCTTTTCCGAGTTGACCCGATCCTGCGTCAATAACAGCCACCGAGCGCATCGCTGGTAAATGCTATGTTTTCCGTTGCAGGCAGCGAGCTGACCCAACATATTCACGTATGCTTGAAGAAACCGATTGAGCACGTTCCGAAACTGATCGTTGTCGGCACGCAGTAAGCTTCGGAAGTGATCACTATCGATGACCACGGCGCGTCCGGGAACCTGGCAATAACTCTCATTGGCGGAGGTCGTAGCGCCAAGCAACAGCGGGATCGCGGATACGCCTTCACGGCCCTCGGTCCCGACTTCGATCGAGCCGCCGTCACGCATCTGGGTTACGACGGAGAGCACGGCATCGATCGGAAAATAGACCTTCCGAATTTCCCTCCCGGCCTCGTAGATTTGCTGGGGAGTGCTAAGCTCGATTAATTCCCCCGCTCCGACTACGCTGGCGGCCATGGGGAGATTCAGGCCCGTAAGGATCGCATTTTCCTTGAGCGTCTCATGGGTTAAGCGAAGGCCTCTGGTCGCCTTAGATGCCTTCAATTCCTCGGTGCTCGCGGCAAAAAAACAGGCTCTTCCCACTACCGACGAGCGGGCATATTGTAGCCAATTGGCTAGTTATTCCGGTGGTCGCGCTCGGCCCCTTTCCTGACCATCGATAATTCGTTAAGTGTCAGGCTCGTATGAATAAGGGGTTTCCGTACGCGGAGCGGCTAGCCGCGATTCGACATGCAACGTTACAGGTCGGCGGCGAGCAGATTCGTCTACGAGGAGATGCCCATGAAGGGAAGCTCGACGAGCCTAACCAGCGCGTAAATCGTCACCAGTATCCCCAGCGCAACGATGATGAGATGGCGTGGAAACGCCATCTTGGTGCTGATTCCGGCGAGAAACGAGACGCCGGCGAAGATGACGGTCAGCAGCAAGAAGTCGTCGGAGTGGGTCGTTGCCTCTTGAGCTTTCTTGAAGTTCTCCAAGGCTTGCCGCTCGTAGTCGCGCGACAGTTTTGAGGCCGGAAGCACGTACTGCGGCATCACGAACGGCGATGAAGGAGCGTTCGGATTCACCAACGGTCTGGTGGCAATCCAGGCTTTCATCGCCGACTTCATTACCGTGCCGAAGCGGCGATAAATAAAGTCGGATTTTCGCTTGTTGCCGGCGTCGACAGCGTCGACGTAGTGGAGGAACAGGTTCACGTTGATGGCGTTGAAGGCCAAGGCCTTATCGGCGGCCTCGGCGGAGAGCACGCGGTCGGCGTTAGCCATGCTGTAGAGCCGGGATTGCTGGCCGCCCCAACGCCCGGACTGGTAGCCACAGAGCGCCGTCATTACCGCCGCGACCGAAATCAGTACGACGGACGCGACGTCGACGATACGGTCGATCCGTTGGCGATCACCCATTCGCGCAGACGCTTGGCCGCGACCCGGCGCCATTCCCCTGATGGCAGGGTTGGCGCGGCCGATGTTACACTCCACAGCAGGTGAGCCCCGAGAAACTTCTCGCAGCAATCATGCTCGTATCGTTGACCTTCGGCGCCGGTCTGCAGGTCGACCGCGAGCATCTGATGAGCAGCCTCAAGAACCTCGGCTTGCTCGGCCGCGCGTTGCTGGCGAACGTGGTGCTCGTTCCAGCGATGGGCGTCGTGCTTGCCAAGCTCTTTTTCTTGCCCCCCAAGATCGCCACCGGGTTTCTCTTAATGGCCATCGCGCCGGGAGTGCCGTTCGTACTGGCTCAGGTCAGAAAACGCGGCGGACGACTCGGCTTTGCCGTCGAGCTCGCGCTCGTCTTACCGATCGTGTCGGTGGTAACGATCCCGATCACGGCGATGTTCGTTCTTCCGGCGGGAGCCGAGGCGAAAATACCCTTCGCGCACTTCTTGGTGACGCTGCTGCTCTTCCAATTCGTGCCGCTGCTCGTTGGAATTTTCGTCGGGGGACGAGCTCCAAAAATCGCGGAGCGGCTTAGCCGCCCGCTGCAGTTTCTCTTTTTCCTGTCTGCGATTATCTTGATCGCGGTGCTGTTCCCCACGATCGTGCACGACATCGTTCTGGTCTACGGCTCGCACGGGATGTGGGCGATGCTCTGCCTGGTGCTGCTCTCGCTGCTGGTCGGATGGCTGCTGGGCGCCCCGCATCCGCAGGACCGGCGCGTGCTGGCCATCGGAACGGGGCTGCGCAATATCGGCCTGTGCGTGCTGCTGGCAACGACGAGCCTGCGTTCGCCGACCGTCGCGGCCACCGTCTTAACGTACTTCGTCATCCAGTTCATCGTCGTCACGCTCGTCGGCGTCTATTTCTCGCGTAAGCCCGAGGAGGCCGCATGACCCCGTTGATCCTGTCCAAGTTTGGGATCTGGACGCTCACCACCGTCGACTGGATCTCGCTCATCGCGGCCACGACCAACGCCTTCAACGGAGCGCTGCTGGCGCGCCGCCCCGACCATTACAAGCACTTTACGGTCATCGGCATCGTTATTCTCGCTTATGCGGGCGGCATTGGCGGCGGCATCGTTCGCGACGTCCTCGTGAATAAGGTGCCCTCGCCGCTCGAGAATCCATGGTATTTATTTGCCTGTTTGGGGGCGGCCGGCATCGCGTTGCTCATTGACTATGCGACGGAGCAGCGTTTTAAGGACGGCCTGTTTCAGTTCATGACGGCGTTTTCGCTGCCATGGTATGCGATCGTCGGCGTTCAGGCGGCGTTGGCCGCGAATCTCGGATACTTTGCCGCGGTAATCATCGGCATTATCGCCACCACGGCAGGGCGGTGGATCATCGACATCGCCTGCAACGTCGTTCCCAAGCAGCTGGTGCGAGGAGAGTTCTTCGTGACGGCCGCTGCGCTGACGGGCATCGTCTATCTGATTTGCAATCAGACGCTGGGGCTGTCGTTGTTGGTCTCGACGGGTCTTGCATTTCTAGCGGGATTCGGCTTCAGGTTGCTCTCGCAAGCGTTAGGCTGGGAAGAGTGGGAGCCGTGGGAGCCCGCGCCGCTGACGCAAGGTGAGAAAAACCGTAAGAAGTTAGGCGAAGGACTACAAGCCGAGTTCGGAGGCGACAAATAAAGAATCGGGCTGCCCAAACGGGCAGCCCGATTTGCTAGTACCGTTGCGAGCTATTTGCCGGCGTGCCCCGCCATGGCAGCGTCGATCTGCTCCTTGACCTGATCGAGATTGAATGATGCACCTGCTTGCATAGGTGGGAATTCGAGCGCTGTTTCGGCCAGTTTTCCGACGACCTCCTGAACCAAAACAAAACGCCAAAACTGGTACGCGAACCAGCTGTAGAAGTTTAGCGATCCGGTCATGCCGGTTCGTTCGAACGGATCGAGCCGGATGTTGCAAAGGATTGGCCAGTCAACCTTGACCGTTGCCCCGAGCCATCCGCCCGGCTGGTCGATGAAGCGGTATTTATAGTCCCCGACACGCACCGCTCCCAGCGTCCCCTCTGCGAAGTAGAAGAACTCGCGGCGTGCAGACGGGCCCTTCCCGGTGATGAGGTCCATCTGGTTGTAGCCATCGAGATGCACCTTGTAGGTGCGGTCACCGAGCTGTTTACCCTGCAAGAGTTCTGCGACGATGTTCGGATTGCCGGCCGCGGCGGCGAACGTCGGGAGCCAATCGAGGCTAGCGAACAGTCCGTTTTCGACCTTGCCTGCGGGCACATTACCGGGCCAGCGGACGATGCAGGGTGAGCGGAAGCCGCCTTCGAGCACGGTTCCTTTACCGCCGGCGAACGGTGTTTGGCCGCCATCAGGCCAGGTGAAGTTCTCCGCGCCGTTGTCGGTCGTAAACATAAGGATAGTATTGTCCTCGAGTCCATCATCCTTCAGCTTCTGCATTACGGCGCCGACGACGTCGTCAAGTTGAGCCATGCCGGCCTCATACGTGGACCAGCCGTTCTCCGACGTACGCATCTTCTCGTATTTTTCGGAAAGGTGCGTGACCACGTGCATACGCGTCGGATTGAGCCAAACGAAGAACGGTTTATCGTCGGCCTTGGCTTTGTCGATGAACTTGACCGTGTGATCGAGGATTTCGTCGTCGACGGTCTCCATACGATCCGGATAGAGAGTCCCGCAGTCCTCGATGCGTTGCTTTCCAACCTTGCCCCAGCGCGGATCGACGGTAGAGTCATCGGTGTCGGTTGCCCAACAGTGCAGCATGTTGCGCGGGCCGATTTTATCTTTGAGATTTTGCGGATAGTTCGGGTGCGACGGATCTTCCATTGCATCGAGATGATAGAGGTAGCCGAAGAACTCGTCGAAGCCGTGCAGCGTCGGCAGATATTGATTGAGATCGCCGAGGTGGTTCTTGCCGAACTGACCGGTGGCATATCCCATTGACTTGAGCACGGTAGCGATGGTCGGCGCCTCGTCGGGCATTCCGACTTTCGCGCCGGCTTGACCGACGGTGGTCAGTCCGGTTCGGCGTGGAATCTCGCCGGTGATAAACGCAGCGCGGCCGGCGGTACAGCTCGCCTCGGCATAATAATCGGTGAAGCGCATTCCTTCGGAGGCGAGCCGATCGAGGTTCGGCGTTTTGCCGGCCATGATGCCTTGATGGTACGCTCCGATATTAAACCAACCGATATCATCGCCCATGATGGCGATAATGTTCGGTGGCTTCTGGGTGGGCATTCTTCGTTGACTCCCTTCTCGCGCGAGGCGTGGCTGCGCGGTCAAGTGACGCAAGAAACTGAAGAGGGGAAGCGAGCCTTCTTTATTTGCTGCAGGCGTCCTTCGTTAACAAAACTTAATCGTTGCTGTGTGCCGCGGATGCAGCGGGAAGCGTCGTTTCTTTCGGTAAAATAAGGATAAATGATTCGCTCCGCGAGCCTGGATATGGTCCGCATTGAAGGCGGTACCTTTCGGATGGGCTCGGATCACTTCTATCCCGAGGAGGCTCCGATACGCGAGGTTCGGGTCGACGGATTTTTAATTTCGCCGCACGCCGTCACAAATGCGGATTTCGGGCGATTTGTGCGCCAAACCGGATACGTGACGGTAGCCGAACGTCCGCTGAATCCAGCCGACTACCCCGGGGCCTTACCTGAAAATCTGGTACCTGGATCACTAGCGTTCCACATGACCCCAGGACCGGTCGATTTGCGCGACTACTCGCAGTGGTGGGCGTGGACTCCGGGAGCGTCGTGGAAGCATCCGGATGGGCCGGGCACCTCGATCGATTCGCGGCCCGACCACCCGGTGGTTCACGTGGCCTTCGAAGACGCGGAAAAATATGCCGAGTGGGCCGGGATGCGGCTGCCCACCGAAGCGGAGTGGGAATACGCCGCGCGCGGCGGCCTCGACGGAAAAGACTTCGTCTGGGGCGATGAGATGTTGCCCGGCGGAAAACCGGCGGCGAATACCTGGCAAGGCGATTTCCCATGGCGGAGCACCGCGCGGCGCGGCCCCGGAACCGTGCCGGTCGGGCAGTTTGACGCTAACGGGTTCGGACTCTACGATATGGCCGGCAACGTTTGGGAGTGGACCAGCGACTGGTTCGTGCAAGATCGCGAAACGGTCGCATCGCCCTGTTGCGGCGGAGCCGAAGCGCGCGAGCTGAGCTACGATCCGTGTCAGCCGCAGTTTCGTATTCCGCGCAAGGTCCTCAAGGGCGGCTCGTTTCTGTGCTCGCCCAGTTATTGCTTGCGATTCCGTCCCGCGGCGCGGTCGCCGCAAATGATCGACTCAGGAATGTCGCACCTCGGTTTTCGCTGCGTGCGCGACTAATAGGAGATTATCATGGCCAAAACTCACGAGGACACCTCGCATGCCCTAGTTACGCACCGAGAGTTCAAGCTGCTGCTCAAACCGGAGAAGTTCCCCAAACGCCGGTCGCTGTTGGAGTTCAACGAGCTGCTGCAGCAATATGCCGAGAAGCTTGGCGTGCATTACGAGCCGGTCGAATCGCTGGACTCACAGCTTCGCATCGTCCAATTTTACGACACAAAGAATGAGGACTTGCGCAAAAACAAGCTGATCTTCCGCATCCGCCAGATTAGGATGGGCGGTTGGCCGGACGACAGTTGGGAGTTGACCTTTAAGTGCCGGGCGCCCGAGTACGAACGCGCCGCAGCCTTCGACACCGATACGACGCTGACGAAGTTGCAGAAGAAGAAGTTCAAAGAAGAGCTGATCCGCGGAGACGCGCCGGGAACGATGGTCAGCATCTTTTCCAACAACGTCATCGTCGAGTATCCGGAGGTGCAGCCCCAGATCCCACTGACGCGGCTTGCGGAAGCATTGCCGCATTTCAAGACCATGAATATCGATCTAAACCAGACGATGGATATAGTTGCAGGTGCGAAAGTCTTCGAGATACAGAGCACATTAGGGGCGCTCTCGTTTGGCCACGGGGTCACGGCGCACACGTCGCTCGCCCTGTGGGCGCGCCCGATTCCGGATCGCTTCGAACCGCTGGTCGCGGAGTTCGGATTTTCGACGCGCGTCGTGCACGGTGACGAGAAGTCGGAGAAGGGACAGCGCGCGGCGGACGAGTTTTTCAAGGCGCTGCAAGTGCCGCTCAAAGATTATCTGGCCGAAGGAACGACGAAAACGGCGCTAATTTACGGCGACGGGGCGGCGTAAATCGCGCGACCCCGCTTGGTTCGCGGGCTCGGCCCCGGTTTAGTTTCGGGCGCCTCGGCGAACGATCCGACGACGGTCGGCTCGATCGCCGTCGTTGGTGCGGCGAGCGGATACGCCATGAGTTGGCTGGTGGTATTGCTCTTGCCGATGCTGGCCGTGGTGCAAGCCATCGCGGCGTCGGTCGCGGCCGTTTCGGG